>CAUYTX010000457.1:0-12119 GCA_963575665.1 Gammaproteobacteria bacterium
TTTATGGTGTAAATCCAAACCCTACGCCATCCAATGACACATTTGACTTTGTGATGCCAGACATTCCTGAGCCACCTCAAAACGAAAAGCCAGAACCCAAAGATAGAGATTCTGTGGGTTTTAAATTTGGTTTTATTGGTGCTGGTCAAGGTGGTGGAAAGCTGGCTGAAACATTTTCTCAAATTGGATACGCTCGCGTTGGTGTTATTAATACCGCCGATCAAGATCTTGCCACTATCAACGTGCCAAATAAAATGAAATTTGGCGAACAACAAGGAGCAGGAAAAAATAGAGAATTCGCTAAACAAGCTTTTTTAAATAGTAAAGAAGATGTTGTTGATTTCATTAAATCTTCTATTGGTACAGATGTAGATCGTATTTTTGTAACAGTTGGTGCTGGAGGTGGAACTGGTGCTGGTGTTTGCGCTGAACTTGTAAAAACCGTTAAGGAATATCAAAATACAATTAAAGCTGGCTCTCCTTATGTTGGCTTGATTCTAGCTCTGCCAAAACTTTCTGAAGGTAAAAAGGTAAGCCAAAACGCTTATGAAACATTAAAGGAAGCTTGTGAGCTAGTAGAACAAAAGATTGTTTCGCCTCTTATTATTCTCGATAACGAAAGGATAAATTCTCTTTATCCAAAACTATCTGTAAATAAGTTTTGGCAAGTAGCAAATGCAAATATTTGTTCTTTGTTCCATTTGTTTAACAACATTATCACTAAAAATAGTCAGTATAGCACATTCGATACAAATGATTTCAGAACTGTTCTCGATTCTGGCATTATGGTTTTTGGTGCAGCTAACATTACTAATGTTAGTGGTGAATCCGAGATCAGTAAAGCAGTACGCGAAAATCTTAAAAGAAATGTTCTTTGCGGTGAGCTTGATCTTTCTACTGGTAGCACCGCTGCTGCTGTGGCTATTTGTGACGAGAAGACGTTAGATAACATTCCTCAAGAATACCTAGATAACGCTTTCAACCAATTAAATAGAACTCTTAAAACCAATAGCACAGTTCATCAAGGCGTTTACAAAGGAGTGAAAGAAGGTCTTTCTATATTTACCGCTATCGGAGGTATTGCAACTCCTACTGATAAATTAGACGCTCTTCTAAAAGCTAGTCAATAAGTGTAATAAAATATATGTCTTACAATCAAGATTTACAATTTTGTTATTTCAATACTGGAACAACTATCACTCCAACAAGCGATAAAGATGTCTATATCGTTTCTGCATTAGCTTCGTTTAGCGGAGATTTTGGTACTGTAACTTTAGGCGCAAATCAATCTTTAAACCTCACTGTTCCAATTAAAATTTCTAGTCCAGTTGTTAGCGGAACGGCTAGAAGTTTGTTCTATTATTTTGAATAATTTGGTTAGAAATATCGCAGGATACTAATAATATCCTGCGATATATGAATCTTCAGATTTACAAGCCCAACCCAAAAAATCAAGGTTGTGCGATTAGTTTTCAAATTTCACAAAAACCAAACAGTGATCCTCAGTTTTATGTAAACTGTATCGCTCAACATTCTTGGAATGATCAGACCAAGACTGGATCATTCGCAGAAAGCAGGAATAACCCTTCAAAGACTATTGCTGTTAAGTTCAATGAATTTGAGCTTGGAGAAATGATCAACGCATTTCAACAAAAGACTTCTTATTCCGCATTCCATTCAAGCGAATCAAATAAGACACAAATTAAACTAGCTCCTTATGAAAAGACTAAGGGTACTGGTGATTATGCAGTAAAGTATACTGCATTTGGTATTTCTTTTATTAGAAATGGTGCCGACACTTTCAAGGTTCCACTAGAACCGGGAGAAGCTGTTAGGTTAATCGCTTTTATTAATAAGTTTTATTCTGTTCTTGACGATTCTCGAAAGATGATTCCAAAGACAGATCAAACTCCAGCGCAAACACCAGTACAAAAGCGAGAAGCAGTTCAAGAATCCGCTCCAAAGACTAAGAAGGTAGAGCCAGTTGTTGCTGATTCAGAAGAAATGGATTTCTAATGCGTAAAAAACGGGTTTTAATTCATAGCAATTTTTGCAAAATGTTTACCGGCTTCGGTAAGCATAAAAAGAATCTATTATCATATCTATATAATACCGGCAAATACGATATAATAGAATTAAGTAACGGATACACTTGGGAATCTGAACAATTAAAATTTGTTCCTTGGGAGTCTTATGGTATGTTGCCTAGTGATCCAGAGATTCATAAAGAAATAGCTATTGACGAAAGACGTAAAAATGCTGCTGGTTATGGAGCCGAAATGATTGATCATGCAGTAAAAGAATTAAAACCCGATATTTATTTAGGAATCGAAGATGTTTGGGCGTTCAATGGTTTTATAGAAAGAGAATGGTGGAATAAAATTCATTGCATCGTCCATACAACACTAGACAGTCTTCCAATACTTCCTGATGCAGTTAACGCCGCAGACAAGATAAAGAATTATTTTGTTTGGGCATCTTTCGCTGAAAAAGCGATGCATAAACTTGGTCATACTCATGTAAAAACTGTACATGGAACATTAGACGCTTCTTGTTTTTATCGTCTTATTGACGAAGATAGATTAAAATTAAGAAATAGATTTAAACTATCAGACGAATACATTATTGGCTTTGTTTTTAGAAACCAATTGCGTAAATCAGTTCCAAATTTACTCGACGGCTTCAAACTATTTCAAGAAAACAACAAACAAGCTAAAGCCAAACTTCTTTTACATACCTCTTGGAACGAAGGTTGGGACATATTAAAGCTTTTAAAAGAAAAAGAAATTGACGCAAAAAACATATTAACCACTTATGTATGTAAAAATTGTAACGCTTATAATGTAAAATCATTCTCATCTCATATTGTAAATTGTGATTTTTGCCGCGCACAAAATAGTTGCGAAACCACCAATGTCAAAACAGGAGTAAACGAACAACAATTGAATGAAATATATAATCTTATGGATGTATATTGTCATCCATTTACTTCTGGCGGACAAGAAATCCCCATTCAAGAAGCAAAACTTACTGAATTAATGACTCTCGTCACCAATTATAGTTGCGGTGAAGATTGTTCTACTGAAGCTAGTGGAGGCTTCCCTCTTGAATGGGCTGAATATAGAGAGCCTGGAACTCAATTCATTAAAGCTTCTACATTACCAACTAGCATTTTTTCTAAATTACAGCATGTATATAACTTGCCACTAGAAACAAAGAAACTATTGGGTAAAACAGCAAGACAATTTGTAATAGATAATTATAGCATAGAAGTCGTTGGTAAGTTTTTTGAAAATTTATTCGATAGTTTTCCGCATGTGGATTACGTTTTTGAAAATAAAAAATTAAAGTGCGATCCATTTTACGATCCAGATCCTAATTTAGAAGATAAAGAATGGATAGAATCTTTATACAGCAATGTTTTAACAAGACAAGACCCAGCGGGTGTCATACATTGGATGCAAAGATTAAAAAGCGATCTTAAAAGGTGCGACGTATTAAATTACTTTAGAAAAATAGCTTTATCACAAAATCAAAATTCATTTTTAGATGAAATGCTTCTTTTGTTTAAAGAAAACGACGATTCGAAAAAAATAGCGTTTATTCAACCTGATGGTGCTGAAGAAATCATAATTGCCACATCTTTAATAAGTTCAATTAAAAAAGTTTATCCTAATTATGATATTTACTTTTTTACAAAAAATGAGTATTTTGATTTAATAAATTCACATCCCGATATTAAAAAAGTATTAAACTATTTTAATAAAATGGATGATCCATTATTTTTCGAAGGTAAAGGATCTAATAATAAATATTTTGATATAGTATTTGCTCCACACCTATCAATAAATAACAATTACTTTAGAAACTCTCAAGATATACTTCAATATAAAGTTTATGAATCTAACTGAAAAAATAGCTTTAGATTGTGGAGTTAAAGTTTCTGAACCTTATCTCGACAGATACTTTCTTCCGGTGAAGAATGATAATTATATAATAATAGACACTCGAAACAAAAACGAGTCTGGTGAATATGATTATTTCACTGATGTTCTCGATCTAATTAAAGATGATTTAAAAAATGCAAATATAGATGTTTTTCAATTAGCAACTGATAAAAGCGTTAAGCTTCCTTGCGATAGGTGCTACATTTCTATAAATAAGAAACAAGAGAATTATTTAATATCTAAATCTAAACTTTTAGTTTCTAATGAAAACTATACTTTATATGTGGCATCCGTATTTAATGTCAAATCTGTAGGTTTGTATTCTCTTTTTAATCCCAAGAACACAAGACCGATTTGGAATCAAAAATCTCAAATCATTTTAGAATCTGACAGGGAAGGCAATTTTCCTTCTTATGGAAATTCAAAAGAATCTCCAAAAACAATTAATTTTATTAGCCCTTATGTAGTAGCTAAAAATATTTTGGACAGCCTTGGCATTAAAAATGATCTTGATAAATTTGAATTAATTCATTTAGGAAAAAGTTTTCATCAAAAAATAATAGAAATAATTCCTGATTTTACTTCTTCAGAAAATTTCATGAAAGAACGTTCAATAAATTTGCGACTAGATTACATAAAAAATTTAAACGTTTCTGTATTTAATTACTGGTTAACGAATAGAAAAGTAAATATAATTACAGACAAAGATATAAACGTTAATATGATAGCTCCATTTAAAAATAATATTATTTTAATGACTATCATGATGTCGCCAAAAATATCAGAGAAGTTTTTAAAAACGTGCAAACAGATTGGTTTAAAATTAAAAATCTTCTGCGACTGCAAGGAAATGCTTAATGAATATAGATTTAAATTTTTAGATTGGGACATTCATAAAGATTTTGAAGAGCAGGTTCTTTTTAAAAACATAAAAGAAATATCAAAAGAATCTAAATTTATAAGTTCTAAAATTTTAATTTCTAAAGGAAAACAGTTTTCTTGTAAGGCTAATTATACCCTGAATAAACACCTTGACAATTCAGACGAATGCGTTATTCTCTCAGAAGAGTTCGAAAAAGAAATCGAATTCTTTAAAATCTACAATGAGCGAAAAGAACCCACATCTAACACCCCAATCGCGTAATGCATGGGGTCTAATTCAAGGAATAGATTACAAGACAAATGAAGACGGCTCAATCAACTGGCGAGCAATGGTTAAACCAGAGCATCTATTTCCTAATAGAGGCTGGTTTGAATCGCGCAAGCAGCAGATGCCAACTTTGATTGAAGGTCTTGCTGACAATCAGCTTCTTATCAAGCTGTCTGGTATTAAAGAGCTTGCAAAACTACGAGGTTACACAAGCGTAAAATACGATGTTGTTAAATGTGAAGCGTCTTATGTCGCCATTAAATGCGGTATAACATGGATTTCAAATTATGAATCAGAACACGAAAGCTACTACGAAGATATCGCAAACGCTACAGTCAATAATACTTCAGATTTTGCTGTCAAATTTTTGGAGACGATTGCAGCTAATCGTGCATTCGTTAGGTCTGTAAGAAACTTTCTTAGCGTACACATCGTAGGCAGCGATGAAATCGACGCTTCTAAGAAGGGTACTCCTTCTGTATTCGAAGATGATAACGAAGTCGCTCTTCCTTCTTCTCAAGGCATGCTAGAAAAAACTGCTAAAAATTCTGGTATTAGTAATTTTGAAGAGTTTCAAGATTATCTTCGCAACGCTTGGAAACTAGGTGTTTATAAAAATGCTGATGCTAAAGTCTGGACTTGTTACAATGATATTCCAGCAAAAGAAGCTAGAATTTTAATGTCAATGTTAAAGGATAAATAATATGCACTATAAAGAAACTCTAAAAGTAAACATAAAGAAGTTATCTGATAATGCGATAATCCCTACTCAAGGGACAAGATTTGCCGCTGGATATGATTTGTATGCAGCAGAAGACGCTTTAGTTAACAAAGGCTGTAGAAAGCTAATCAAGACCAACATTTCAATGGAGATCTTTCCCGGTTATTATGGACGCATTGCTCCTCGATCTGGTTTAGCTTATAAAAATGGCATTGATGTTTTAGCTGGCGTAATCGATTGCGATTATCGTGGAGATATCGGGGTTATTCTTTATAATACAGATGATAGCATCGATTTCTCAGTAAAAAAAGGAGATAGAATAGCTCAAATAATTTTTGAATCTTGTTATGTAGTTAATTTTAATGAGATAAAAAATTTATCTAATACATCAAGAGAAAACAACGGTTTTGGATCTACAGGCTTATGAACGATAAACATATTAAAAAGATAATAGATAAACAATTTAAAATTGCTAATTTAGATATAAAATACGAAGACATTTGCAATAATCAAGTACCAAATTGGTATCAGAAGTATACATATTCTCCAGAAGAAAACGATAAATGGAAGAACTGGACTATGAAGTATATGCGTGAAAAGATGAAGCTTACTAAAGATAAAGCATTGATAGAAACAGCGTGGATAGATTTGAATTTTGGTCTTAAAACTTCAACTCGTTCTGTGAAAAATAAAAAGAAGAAGTGAAGAAAGACAAGAATTTAGGTTTATTAGATCTTTGTAAAGTTCTCGATACTGATTATATAGATTATGGAGGAAAAATTTCTCGTTGGGCTGATCCTGATGGTGACTACAGTGATTGTAGCGGCGGGTGTAAGCATTTTGTTCCTCTGTACAATCAGAAATATAGAGATGCAGACTTTGATTACGGAGTCTGTACAAATAAAAAAAGTAAAAGATGTGGATTACTGACTTTTGAACATCAAGCTGGTTTTGGATGTTTTGAGTTAGAGAAAATAAAATAATTATATAAAAGTCCTATATTTTTAAAAATTAAAATTTTATGGTTGAATGGCTGAGTGGTTTAAAGCAGAAATTTACTAAATTTCAGTGCGTAAAAGCACCCAAGGTTCGAATCCTTGTTCAACCTATAAATTTCATGGGTATCAGTAAATTTAATACTGATGTGTCGCTCTATTTTTATCAATAACACTCAAAATAATATCTAAGTATTTTTGAGCTTTATCTGGTTTGAAGTAATTTAAACCAGATGCATCAATGATGCATAATTCAATACCTTGCTCTAAGCAAGCTTGAAATTTACGGCGATCATTATTCTGAGTTTGATTCAGTTTACCTGCTCCATAGATTGGTTCGTAATGGAAAATACCATTAAGTTCAAATGCTAAATTTAATTTTGGAATGTATATATCTAATTCAGAGTTAATTGCATCCTTTCGGTTAAAATGAAATTGTAAATCTGGATATTTGATTGGTAATACTTGTTCAAAGTATATTTCTAATTTAGATCTTCTATAACCATGCGTTTTATGAGTATTATTATAAAAAGCAGCGCAAGAAGAAGAACAGAATGAATTAATAGTCTTTTTTATTTGACTAGGGCTTTTAAGAAATTCGTTATTACAATTTTTACAACTCACTAATTTTTTTGTGTTTTGAGCTTTTCCACAGCAAGTAAGAGAACAAAACTTTAATTTATGTCTGGGGTTCCCTTTTATAGATGATTGAATTGAGTTTTTTGTTTTTTTGAATAAACGTCCACACAGTTCACACTGTAAATCTAATAAATCTCTGCTATTAGAAGATTCAAAAATTTCATTTGAATATTTTGCTATCATATGATATAATACACATAGAAAATAAGATTTCGACTTTTTAATCCTCATCCATTGGGGGTTCGTATAATGGATCATTACTGTCGCCTTTGAAGCGATAAATGAGGTTTCGATTACCTCACCCCCAACCATTTTTATAATGCAAGAAGTCGATATCATATTAAACAAATTAATTGAATCAATCAAAACAATTGATTCTAGTAAAGATATTCCTTATCTAATAAAAGATTTAGATAAACATGTGCAAGAAGCTTATCTTCAACTTTATAAACATAGAGAGTTGAAAACAGTGTATAATCCTCTCAATGATAACAAACGAGGTCACTGCTGTTAAAATATCAACCCCATGTATTAGAAAATGTAATTTAATCAACGATCATTGTGTAAGCTGTGGTCGAAGTTGGCAGCAAATAAGAGATTGGTCTCTTTACAAAGAAAACGAAAGGTTGTCAATAATGAACGATCTCAAGCCAAATATACAATTACAAAAAAATTATGAGTGCTGGTAAAGGCGACAAACCAAGAAATTGTTTTAGCAAACAATATAAAGAAAATCACGATTCAATCAATTGGGGACGCAAGAATACAAAGAAAACTAAAAAAGGCTCCAATAGTGAACGATAATCCTTCAAATATACACAGAGCAGTTAACATATCTACTTTATCCGATAAAGAAATTAAAAAATACAGCCTAGTTAAAACAGGCGAGTTGTTTGAGAAGAATGATTATATATTATTGTACGACGATCAATACGTTAAAATTGGTGATGGAAATCGTCTTTTAAAAATTAAGATAACAAAAGAAAACTCCGTGTATAGAAAAAAGCAAGTGTAAAACTATTTATGGCCCAATTGTTCGCCGCTCAGTTTCCTCAGAATGTAAATACTAACTTGATTTATGATACTCAAAAAGAGTATTATAGGCCATTTAAGGATAGTGATTTTTATGGAGGAAACTCAGTCACAAACCCATCTAACGATGCTTTTGGTCGCCAAAGAGTTTCAAATCCTTTTACTTTATTTGATAGCTCTCATAGATTTAAGGATAACAATCTTTGGAGTACAGCGACTACAGGAACAGCGTCAGCGACATTCGACGCTAATGAAGGTCTAGTTGATTTAGAAGTTGATAATACTATTAATTCTGAAGTGGTTAGAGAAACGACAAAAGTATTTTCCTATCAACCTGGAAAATCATTATTAGTGATGAATACCTTTGTAATGCAATCAGCAAAAACTGGTCTTCGTCAAAGAGTGGGATATTATGGAGCTAGCAATGGAATATATATTGAACTTGCTAATTCTGTTTTATATATAGTTAAAAGAAGTTCTGTAAGCGGCGTTTTAGTAGATACTAGAATAGCACAATCTTCTTGGAGTAATGATAAGTTAGATGGAAGTGGGCCTTCTGGTATTACTTTAGATATTTCTAAAGCTCAAATTTTATGGATGGATATTGAATGGTTGGGAGTTGGTTCTGTTAGAACAGGATTCGTTATAAACGGTCAGTTTGTTTTGTGTCATATATTTTATCATGCAAATTTAATAACCTCAACATATATAACATCAGCATCTTTGCCGCTTCGTTATGAAATTAAAAATACTGCCGCAACTTCTGGTAATAGCACATTAAAACAAATTTGCTCTACCGTTATTTCTGAAGGCGGTTTTGAACTCAATGGATTGCAACAATCAATAAATATACCGATCACTTCCGCAAGAGCTTTGACTACCGCTGGAACTTATTATCCCATAATCAGCATAAGATTAAAAAGTGCTTTTTTAGATGGAATTGTAATTCCAACTGCATTTTCTATTATGGGAACAGCTAATGGTATTAATTATAGTTGGCGAATAATAGTAGCTGGAACAACATCAGCAGGAACTTGGGTTAGTGCTGGAAGCGATAGTTCCGTTGAATACAATATAACTGGAACTTCTTTTAGCGGAGGAAGAATACTCGCAAGTGGATTTTTAAATTCATCAAATCAAGGTTCTCCATCAATTGATGTTCTCAGAGAAGCTGTTTTTAAATTTCAACTAGAAAGAAACGGTCTGACTTCAACCGCGAATGAACTAACGCTTGTTATTACCGCTGCGACTGGTAATGAAACTGTTTTTGCTTCTATAGATTGGGAAGAAGTAAGCAGATAATTATTTTACACATTAATCGTTAAAATTTCTTTAGATTCTGATGTATAAAATTTATATATTGAGTCTTTATTATTTACTAATAATTTAGAATGTATATGTTCTTGATTGCTTGATAAATATCTGATATAACTTTTATTGCATTTATTATAATATAATTGTTTTAATATTGGTTTACAACTGCATATACTTTTATAACCATTAAAATAGTTATAGAAGTCTTCTGTATTTTGTAATTGCAAAGCTTGAATTAATTGTTCAAATTCTATAAAATTATTTATTATCATAAATTTTTTTCACCAGTAAATAAACCACCAAGTTGATAAAATAATTAAGCCCAAACATAAGTACGCATAACTTTAGACTATCGTATTTTAATAAAGATTGAATTAAAGTTAACCAAAAACATAAACATATTGGACAACTTATTAATTTAGTAAAAAAATTAGCTTTTCTAACGTGAAGAAAATCTAAGTAATGCAATTTTTCAGAAATCTCAAGTCTTTCTCTTTTATACTCCTCAAGAAATAATTTCTTGTCTAACTTAAAAATATTTATTAAAGTGACTATAACGTCACTCTCAAACCAAATAAATAAAACGAACGGTATTAATAACATACATTATAAAATACACATATAAATAAATCAGTGTAAAAACATGTGAATGAAAAGATTTTTTCTTTTATTGGGGTTTTTATTTTTAACTGGTTGTTTTTCTACAATCAAGCCAGCAAAACAAATTGACGACAATCAAAAAGCCATAGCTAAAGAAGAAAAGAAAGTTGACAACACTTTAGTAGAAATCGAAAAGAACGACAAAGGCAAGAAAATACAAACCTCTGGGCTTTCTATCGGTATTCAACACTCTTTAAATCAAGTTACTAACGCTCCTGTGCAAGTAGACACAGCGTTAAAATTGAACGAAAGAGTTATTTCTATTGTGGGTTCTCCTCATATAGACGAAACAAAAAGAATTAAAGCTACAGTAGACCTTTTAAATTCCGCTTTAGTTGAAGAACGCAAGAAAGGCGAAGAGTTATTAACTCAAAGAGACGAATTAATAAATAAGCTTCAAAAAGAAAAATCAGAATTAAATCAAAAATACGACGATCAACTATGGCAGTTGACCGACAAAGCTAAAGAAGTCGCCAAAGAAGCTGATCAAAACAAAGCGGTATTAGATTCAATGAGTGGCATGTTTGGTTTAAATGCAGTGTTTTGGGGCTTAAAGAAGTTTATTGTTAGTGCGTTAACTGCAATATTAGTATTTGTTGTGGTATTTGTTCTTCTTCGTTTATTGGCTACGGTTCATCCTGCTGCCGCCGCTGCATTCTCAATATTTAATATGTTGGGGTCTGCAATCATATCTATTCTTAAAGCTCTTACTCCCAAAGCTTTTGAAATGTGCGATTTCGCAACAAAAGACAAGGTTGATGAATTTAAATCTCCTCTTGTTAAAATTGTAGATGTCATTCAAGAACTAAAAGTAAAACAAAAAGAATCTCCTGATAGAGTGTACCCATTAAATGAATTACTAAAACGTTTCGAGAAAGAAATGGATAGCGATGAAAAAGATTTAATAGATAACATATTAAGAGAGCAAAAGTGGATCAAATAACCGGCAATATATTAAAAAATACCGGAAACTTTAAAAAATCTATTTTATTTATTTTAGTGTAATCAGTTATGACACAACTGATTATATGAACACGAACGAAGTACACGTTATATCACAACAAGTATTAGAATCAACTGGTCAAGACTTGACCGGCAAATATGTTTGGTTGTTTATTATTGGACTGATAGCGTTAATGTTTAAATCTAGTATCGAAAAACTTGCGGCAGCTTTATTCATGTTTGTTGGAAATGACTATAAAGAAGACGATGTCGTTTATGTAGATGGTAAACCGGGAAGAATAGTCAGAGTAGGTTTAACAAAGACCGTATTCTTTATATACGATGTTGTTGACGGAAAAGTTTTGGGCGGCAGCAAGCTAGTCGTGCAAAACGAAAGACTTGCATCATTAAATATCGAAAAGCCTCTTGCCAACTTAGATCTAAGCAGATTTAAAAAGCAAGACTAAAATGGCAATTAATATTTTTACTCATATACGCCGCAATTTATACGATAACGTCTACAATTGCATAGTTAAAGATAAAGTTAATATAAACGAAAGAGATGAAGATACCGGCAACCCTCCTCTTATCGTCGCCGTGTCAGAAAATAATAAAGAAATTGTTGAATTATTATTGAATCATGGTGCTGATGTTAATTGTAAAGACTGGACAAGTAAAAATACAGCACTTGATATTGCAGAACAAAAAGGTTTTTTATC
>CAUYTX010000458.1:0-11947 GCA_963575665.1 Gammaproteobacteria bacterium
TAAACGCTATGACGAAGGTGGTAGCGTTGATGAAGCCGCAGCTAAACAGCGTGGCCTAGACATCTCTAACAAAGAAAAACCTGTAGGTTTTTTAGAGCGTATCCGCGCAGGCAACATTGACCAACCAGGTACCGAAGCTTACAACCGCTTTGGTGCTGGTCGTGGCCGTGATCGCGGTGAGTCTGTGTCGGTTAATCAACCTATGCCATCAGCACCTGCGGCTCCTGCAACTCCTGCGGCTTCTTCACGCCCATTGTCTGATGATATGTATTCAGACTATGGCCCAAGTTCTGGCCGTGGCTCTGCTGGCACTAGTGAAACAATGTCACCTCCTGAGCGCGGTGCGCCTGGCACTAGTGAAACAGTTAAGCCAACACGCCAACAAAAGAAACCTGAAGCCGCTGTTCCACGTTTGCGTGATACCGGCCCGGATCGCAGTAGTTTAATTAACAAACCTTCTTTAGATAAAAACTATAGCAATGAAGGCCGTGGTAAACCTGCGCCAGCCGCTCCCACTAAACCTTCAATGGACATTCCAAAAATGAGGGATGATGCTAAAGCGGCTTTAGATGAAGATCCAAGTGCTTTGATGATGGGTGGCGGTGCCGCCGCTACCGCAGCCGCCGCTTTGCTTGCTAAAAGCAAATTTGGTAAGTTGTTTAAAGGTGCAAAGGGCTTAGCAGATGCTAAGAGACTTGAGCGTCCAGGAACTGTGGCCGGTAAAGATTTTCTTGTTCGTGATTACGAAGGTGCGGCAAAAGCTGGATCTAAGGGAGTTCCTAAAAAACAATTAGGTTACAGCAAAGATACTGACGTAAGCGATGTAGTGCCTAAGAAAACAAGTTATCGAAGTGAAACTAACCCCACAAAACGTGAAGATGCTAGAGCCAACGAAGCTTATGAAAAGCTTAAAGAATTAACTAGATCTAGTTCTGGCATGAAACGCGGCGGTGCAGTTAAGAAGTATGCCTCCGGCGGAATGGTTTCATCTGCCTCTAAACGTGCTGACGGCATTGCCTCTAAAGGTAAGACCCGTTGCAAAATTTGTTAAGGAGTAAATTATGTTTACTATGGGATCACGGTTATTAGCGGCGGCACCTTTAATGGGTGGTCTATATGCCAAGGGCAGAAAAGATGCCGCTGACAAAAAAGACCAAGAAGAGTTGGACGACAAAATTAAACAGGGTTATAGAAATCCTGGTAATGAAGGTCGCCGTAAAGCTGAAATGCCGCCAGAGTCTACTGACGATAGCCCTAAAGCTAATGCCAATATCTTTACAAAAGAAAAACGTATGCCTCCTTCTCCGCGTGAGATGGCTGGTGGCGGTAAGGTTTCTTCAGCATCTAAACGTGCAGATGGTTGCGCCACCAAAGGCAAGACCAAGGGCACTATGATTGCCATGAAGGGCGGCGGTTGCGCCTACTAATATGATGGCAAGCCGTGGAATGGGAGCCGTTCTCCCAAGCAAAATGCCCAAGGGGAGTCGCAAGGCTCGCCGTGATGACACTGATTTTACGCAGTACGCTGAAGGCGGCGAAGTTGAAGAGGCTAGCGATGTTAAGCTCGGTGTTCAACGTCCACGTTTAAACTTGAAACAAAAAGAATTGTCTGGCCGTTTAACTGCCGAAAAACAATTGGGTGCCAATACCTCTTTGCAAGGTTATTTGGATGGTAGCCTGAATAAAGGTGGCCCAAATGTCAAAGGTTTTGGTGTTAATTTAACCCATCGTTTTGATGAAGGCGGTGAGGTTTGGGATAAACCACGGCCTGACGATTTGGGTAAACCTAAGAAGTTATCTTCTGCAAAGAAATCAAAAGCTAAGGCAATGGCAAAAGCCGCTGGTCGCCCATATCCAAACCTAGTTGACAACATGAGAGCGGCTAAGAAATGACCACTACTGGCTCAACCCTCTTCAATATGGATTTCACGGAGATTGCCGAGGAAGCTTGGGAGCGGGCTGGTCGTGAGATGCGTACAGGTTATGACTTAAGAACTGCTCGCCGATCAATGAATCTAATGACCATTGAGTGGCAGTCTAAGGGAATCAATATGTGGACTATGGAGCAGGGTGTTATTAACCTAATTCCTGGTTTGGCTACATACGCATTGCCTACAGATACAATTGATTTGTTAGAACATCTAATACGTACTGGTGCTAATTCATCCTCTACGCAGGCTGACTTAACAATTACCCGTATTAGCGTTTCTACCTATGCAACCATCCCCAATAAACTTCAGCAAGCTCGTCCAATCCAAGTATGGATTCAAAGGCTTTCTGGAGAAACTAACCCAACTGCACTCATTGTTGCATCAGTGGTTTCTTCTACAGACACAACAATTACCCTTAATTCGGTAGTTGGACTGGCCGGTTCAGGCTTTATTCGCCTTGATTCAGAAGACATTTACTACACCTATGTAACAGGAAATGTACTAGGTGGGGTGTTCCGTGGACAGAACAACACAACTGCCGTGTCTCACAACGTTGCGACACCCGTATTTGTTCCTCAGCTTCCAGCCATTACCGTATGGCCTACGCCAGACAACTCTACACCTTACCAATTTGTGTACTATCGTTTGCGTAGAGTGCAAGATGCTGGTGCTGGTGTTGAGACAGCAGACATGAATTTTCGTTTCTTGCCCGCTTTGGTATCAGGTCTGGCTTACCACATTGCTATTAAAGTACCTGAGCTAATGCCGCGTATTGAAATGCTTAAACAAATTTACAACGAAACGTTTGAGATTGCCGCAGGTGAAGACCGCGAAAAGGCGGCCATTAGGCTTGTGCCAAGACAGATGTTTATTGGTAACACGTAATGGGAAATAGGTTTGCATCCGGCAAGATAGCGATTGCTGAATGTGATCGCTGTGGTCAACAGTATCAACTTAAAACGCTTAAGACTGAAATCATTAAGCAACGTAAGTATCAGTTGTTGGTTTGCGCTGAGTGCTGGGATCCAGATCAACCGCAGTTAATGTTAGGTACGTTTCCTGTAGATGACCCACAAGCTCTACGCAATCCACGTAGGGACACAACGTATGTCACTTCTGGTGTCAACGTAAATGGTAATTTGTCTGGTGGCTCACGAGACATCCAGTGGGGATGGAGCCCAGTCGGCGGAGCTAGTAATTTTGATTCAGGATTGACACCAAACTACTTGGTGGCAAGCGCATTTGTTGGTACAGTAACGGTAAGTTAAGGAGATTAAAATGGCATACACACGATCAGCCGACGGCATCGCTAAAAAAGGCAAAACCGAAGGCAAAAACCTTGGCGATAGCGGCCCTACATCTAAAGAAATGATGGGTGGTAAGGGTAAAGGTAAGGGTAAAACCAATGCCGATATGCTGTCTATGGGTCGTAATTTGGCAAAGATTGCCGCACAGAAACGAGGCTAATCATGGCTACATTCAGCAAAAAGATGATGGGCAAAGAAGTTGGCGATGCCAAGGTCTATGCCACGCCACACACCATGACTGGCAAAGAAGTTAAAGCTTCTGCTAATCCCGGATCTGGCCCTGACCACAGTGATGCTGCTACAGTCAATATGTCTGTAGGCAACATTACCCGTCGTCCTGCGCCAGCAGCTAAAACATCTGGTATCAAAGTACGTGGTACAGGTGCGGCTACCAAAGGTTTGATGGCTCGTGGCCCAATGGCTTGAGGTTTAAACTATGCCAATGACATACGCCCAACTTGTTGCTGCGGTACAGGATTACACGCAGAACACGTTTGATACGACAACTATCAACACGATGATTAAGCAGGCGGAGCAGCGCATCTATAACACGGTGCAGATTGCCAACTTGCGTAAGAACGTGACGGGTGTACTGTCCACTGGTAATAAGTACCTAGCTTGTCCAGAAGACTTCTTGTCTGTATACAGCCTTGCCATATATCCATATAACGCAACAACCGCAACGGGCACATCTGGTGCAATTACGATTGTGGTTGCAAGTGCTACGGGTATTGCAGTAGGCCAGCAAGTAACAGGCTCAAACATTGGTGCAAACGCTTTGGTGCGTAGCATCAGTGGCACAACAATTACTTTGACCGTGGCAAACAGCGGGACGGTTAACGGTGCCGTTGTATTCCAAGGTGACTACCTGTACCTCTTGAACAAAGATGTTAACTTTGTCCGTGAAGCGTATCCGTTAAGTTCTGTGGTATCTGAGCCTAAGCACTACGCTATCTTTGGCCCGCAGTCAGCCAACGTTAATGAACTGTCGTTCATTCTTGGCCCGACACCCAATGCCAATTACTACGCAGAACTGCATTATTACTACTACCCAGAGTCTATTGTGTCAGCCTCAACCACATGGTTAGGTGATAACTTTGACTCTGCGTTGCTGTATGGGACTCTTGCTGAAGCTGGAACATACATGAAGAGCGCACCGGAAGACGGTATGTACAAGGTTTATCAAGAGCGGTACGTTCAAGCTATTGCACTCCTCAAGAACTTGGGTGATGGCAAGCAACGTGCTGATGCTTATCGCGATGGTCAAGTTAGGGTGGCAGTATCGTGAGTAGTATTCTCCAAACTCAAACGACCAGCTTTAAAACAGAGCTATACACAGGCGTTCATAACCTATCTACCAATACACTTTATATTGCTTTGTACACGGCTGCGGCTGATTTAAATGAAGCTACCACTGTGTACAGTTCTAGTGGCGAAGTTAGCGGCACAGGCTACAGCCCCGGCGGGGTAGCTTTGACGGGCGTAACCATTAACTCGTCTGGCTTTACAGCCTATGTAGATTTTGCAGATGTGGTATTTAACGCATCGGTAACGGCTCGTTGCGCTTTGATCTACAACGTCACGCAGGGTAATAAATCCATTGCTGTGTTGGACTTTGGTTCTGACAAGACCTCTACAAATTTCACCATCACAATGCCTGCTAACACAGCAACAGCAGCATTAATTCGTTCTTCTAACTAAGGAGTCACCATGACTATCGACAAAATGACTGCCACCGACATGGTGCAAGCATCTACTAAATACAACACAATGCCTGAAGACACAATGTCTATTCAAGGTCATTACACTGCCGTTTGCTATAGCGTAGACGGTTTTGTTAAATGGGCTGATGACATTGAGAACTTGGTCACTACAGTGGGCAAGAACTTTACGCTCGACACCACGCTGGGTAACACCGCTGGCGGCGCAGTTGTGATGGGTCTTAAAGGTACAGGTACAGCCGTTGTAGCTGATACCCAAGCTTCTCACGCTAGTTGGTTGGAAGTTGGTCTGGCTAACGCTCCTACGTATTCAGGAAATCGTCCTACACCATCATTCAGCGCGGCTTCTGCTGGTAGCAAGACTACATCTTCTGCGGTGTCGTTCTCTATCACCAGCACTGGCACGGTGGCAGGCTCTGGTGGTAATGGCGGTGGTGGTGGGGGCGCTGGCACAGTAGGCGTGACAACGCCAAATAATTTTGCTGGCGCGGGAAATGGTGGTGCTGGTATCGGAAGCGCAATAAATGGAACAAGAACTGCATATGCTGGCGGCGGAGGTGGTGCTGGAGGTTCAGCAATAGGTGGCGTAGGTGGAGGTGGCAATCCTAATGTTGCAGGTGCTACAAATACTGGAGGCGGTGGCGGAGGAGATAGCTCTGCATCTGGAGGCTCTGGTATTGTCATAATTCGCTACCCAACCGCATACGCTGATGCAACAGTTACAGGCTCACCAACACCAGCAAAAACAACGGCTAACGGGTATACGATTTATACCTTCCTTGCTTCTGGAACAATCACCTTCTAAGGAACAGACATGAGTAATAGACTGGGTGGTTTTATTGCAGGGCAAAATATAAATGCTTCTATTGGCACGTTCACGGCTGTAACTTCACCAACATTTACTTTTGCTTCAACGCAGGCTACTCCTGCTGTTGGTCAGGCTGTGCAGTTTACAACGACTGGTACTTTGCCAACTGGCTTGTCTATAAACACAACGTACTACGTCATTAGCACAAGTACAAACACTTGCCAATTCTCCACAGTAATGAGTGGCTCTGCTGTTACGTTTACAAACAGTTCAGGCTCTGGCACTCACACCGCTGTAACCCAACGCGCATTCAGTTCCTATGCTGGCGCTCCTGATACTGTTGAGTATTTGGTGGTCGCTGGTGGCGGTGCGGGGGCAGGTACTTATCAGCCCGGAAACGGCGGTGGCGGTGCTGGCGGTTTGTTGACTGCGGCTGGGTTTTCTGTTGCTTCAGGAACCGCGCTAACTGTTACTATTGGTGCTGGTGGTGTTGGGTCTCATGGTTTTTATCAAGTAGGCGCAAGCGGTTCCAATTCTGTATTCAGTTCTGTTACGTCAACTGGAGGCGGTGGTGGCGGATGTAATCAGGCAGGTTACGCTGGCGCTACAGGCGGATCAGGCGGCGGCGGCGGTGTTTCGGCTGGTTCTGGAACATCTGGGCAAGGTAATGCTGGTGGAGCAGTAAGCGGTAATTTTGGTGGTGGTGGTGGAGGTGCTGGCTCTGCTGGTACTGCCGCTGGTGGCATTATAGGTGGTAACGGCGGTGCTGGCGTATGTTCAACAATTACTGGCGCAAGAGTTTTTTACGCTGGCGGCGGCGGTGGCGGCAGTGAGGGCGGTTCTCAGGTCAGAGGTTTAGGTACTGCTGGTGGAGGCAGTAGTGGATTGCCAAATAATGACGGTACTGGCGACGGGATTAACGGAACCGCAAACACTGGTGGTGGTGGTGGTGGTGGCTCAAAAGGCGCTGGTGGTAGCCCTATAGGTGGTTCTGGTGGTTCTGGCATCGTTATTATTCGTTATCCACAACTCAACTCAGCCCCAGCGCTAGTGACAGGTTCCCCTCAATTAAACTACGCAGACGGTTATCAGATTTACACATTCACATCTTCAGGTTCAATTATTTTCTAAGGAGCAACCATGAGCCATTTCGCAAAAGTAGAAAACGGTGTAGTGACGCAAGTCATTGTCATCGAGCAAGACGTTTTAAATCTTGGTCACTGGGGCGACCCAGCGCTTTGGATTCAAACTTCATACAACACCATTGGCGGTGTTCATAAACAAGGTGGTACACCACTGCGTAAAAACTACGCTGGTATTGGTTACACATACGACTCAGGTCGTGATGCGTTTATCCCCCCCAAGCCATTTGCGTCTTGGTTGTTGAACGAAGATACTTGTCAATGGGGCGCACCTACACCTATGCCTGTTGTAGAAGGTAAAACTTTTACATGGGACGAACCCACAACATCTTGGGTTGAGTTTGTAGCACCAACACCAGAAACACCAGCTTAATCGGAGCAAGAGATGCCAACATACAGCGGAATGTGGACACTGAGTCAAGTCAGTCAGGCGGTTAAAAACCTGAATTGGACGGGCGTTCCTCCGTCTGTTGTTGAGTATTTGATTGTTGCTGGCGGCGGCGGTGGCGGGGCTTCAAATGGAGGTGGGGGTGGAGGCGCTGGTGGTTTGCTTGCAGGATATGCGGGTATTACTACTGGAACTTCATACTTTGTGACTGTTGGTGGCGGCGGCGCAGGTGGAACTGGTGCCAATAATGGTACTGTTGGACAGAATTCAGTTTTTGATTCTGCTTCTAGCGGAGCGTTTACGGGTCGTATTGTTGCTTCTGGTGGCGGGTATGGCGCTACTAACACACAAAATGGCGGTACAGGAGGCTCTGGTGGCGGTGCTTGTGCGGCAACTAGTTCTTCGTCTATAGGTGGTTATGGTATATCAGGCCAAGGCAATTCTGGCGGCAAAGCTTCGTCTATTACTGGATATATTGGTGGCGCTGGCGGCGGCGGTGCAGGTACAGTTGGGATAAACCTATCTGGAAACTTAAATGTTAGTGGAGCGCAAGGCGGCTCTGGAGTTGCTTCTGCTATTAGTGGCACAGTTACAACTTACGCTGGTGGTGGCGGTGGGGGCTATAACGTAGCCGCGCCCTATGGAAGTGCTGGTGGTGTTGGTGGTGGTGGTGCAGGTGGAAACCCCGGTACGGCAGGTACGGCAAACACAGGTGGCGGCGGCGGCGGCGGGGGTAATGGATCAAATGGTGCTACAGGCGGTTCAGGCACTGTTGTTCTTCGCTACCCCGGCTCAATTCAATATTTCACTGGTGGCACAGTAGCTTATGCCGCTGGTTATGTCGTTCATACGTTTACATCTTCAGGCACATTGGCTCCAACAACACCAACTAATTTCCTTGCGGCTAACGTAATCGTATTCTTCTCATCCAATACATGGACAGCCCCTGCTGGTGCAACTCAAGTTCAATTCTTAGTTATTGGCGGTGGCGGTGCTGGTGGAAATTCAGGTGGCGGCGGTGCTGGTGGTTATCGCACATCTGCTGGAACATCAGGAGGAGGCGGTTCTGCTGAATCGGCTTTGTCTGTTACCGCTGGTACAACATACACAGTAACTGTCGGTGCTGGCGGTACTGGTGCGGCTTACAACAAAGCAATAACAAGCGGTAATAATTCTGTTTTTTCAACCATTACTTCTACTGGAGGCGGTGCTGGCGGTAATTACAATGGCAGTGCAATTGCTCCTGTTTCTGGTGGATCAGGCGGCGGCGCTAGGTCAGGTCAAACAACAGGTGCGGCTGGCACGGCTAATCAGGGTTATGCGGGTGGAAACTGTACAAGTAACGCTGGCGGTGGTGGAGGCGGTGCTGGTGCGGTTGGTAGCAGTACCTCTGGTGAAACCCCCGGTGGTGCTGGCGGTGCAGGTGTAGCTTCCACAATAACAGGCTCATCTGTTACTAGAGGTGGCGGCGGTGGAGGCGGTTCAAACACAACCGCTGGTGCTGGAGGTTCTGGCGGAGGTGGTGCTGGCGCAACTGGAGACAACAATGCTACATCGGGTACTGCCTTTACTGGTGGTGGCGGTGGCGGCTTTAGAGCAGATACAGGTGGCGGTAGTGGCGGCAACGGCGGCTCTGGCATCGTAATTATTAAGTGGAGCTAACCAATGTATGCGCTGGCTCCTTCTGCTACTGTTGCTGTTGGGGCTAGTTGGAGCCGTAGCCAAGAATGGCTGTCATGTGCGCGAGTTCTATGGAATAGCCTACACGGTTCACGACCCAACCCAGCGGCACAAACAAATGATGGCGTGGCTCGATCAAAATGCCAACCATTGCAAAGCTTCAGAATACGTGGTCATTTGGAACAATCTGGCAGAGTGGGCAGGTGCGGCAGATTCCACATGGCTTAGAGCCAAAGTTGTTCATGGATACAAAGATGCACTTGAGCGTGAAAAGAAATGATCGACACAATCAAATTATTTCCAACTGTCCAAGCGTCTGGGTATCCAGACAAGCATGACCTTGCCCAGAAGAAGCTAGAGAAACAGCATGAAATGAACAAGGCAAATGAGTTGGCTAAGAAACAGCAGACTCAGTTGCAGGACATAGGATTTGAGATTTACACTAAAAAAGTAGTGCAAGAGCGGCTCCGCATGGAGATTTTTCAGAACCGTAAGCTGGACATTTATGTATGACCAAGAAGCCAATACGCCAACCACGGAAGCCACAGATAGAAGTGAAAGAAAAGCTGACGCTGTGGGTAACTCTAATGGTAAGCGCAACCCTGTGCATCTCTGTATTGGCTATGGTGGTCAGCTTTATGCTTGGCCTTTGGGCAAAAGAAGTGGACAACGCAGAGATATTCAAGATGATTTCACCCGCTTTTTCTACTCTTATCGGCGGCATGATTGGGTTCCTGTCTGGTATCAAACTAATGCAAAATGAAGAGAAAAAGGATCACAAATGTTAGACATATTAAGTGGCGGTATTCTGGGTTCAGTGTTTGGCGGCTTGTTCCGCATGGCTCCTGAAGTGCTGAAGTTCTTTGATAAGAAGAACGAGCGCCAGCATGAGCTTGCTATGTTTAAACATCAATGCGACTTGGAAGCCCAGCGCGGTCAACAAAAATTGGCGGAGATTGGCGCACAACGCGAAGCCGCTATTGACGTTGGGGTCATGGATGCGTTTAACAACGCTATCACCCAACAAGCCGAAATGGTCAAAGCCGCAGGTGGTTGGGTGGCTAGTCTGTCAGCTTCTGTGCGTCCCGTGGTTACATACTGGGTGCTGTTTGTCTGGTCGTTCATCCACGTATGGTTTGCATGGAACGCATGGCTTGCCGGTGCGCCTGCTGTAGAAGTGTTCAAGACCATGATGACACCTGACTTCTCAGCCCTGCTGTCTGGGACAATAAATTATTGGTTTTTAGACCGTACTTTAAAGCAAAGGGGTATTTAAATGACACGAAATGAAATTGAGCATATGTGGAAAGTAGCCAGTAACAATCCAAACCACGACACTAATTGGCATGATCCCGTCATTGAACAATTTGCTGAATTAGTAGCACAGCGTACATGGGTAGGGCTGACAAAAGACGAGGTGGAATTGCTTAGTTACAAAGCCGAGGGCAACACATGGAAAGCGGTTGAACTAGCCGAAGCCAAATTAAAGGAGAAGAACAATGCATGAAGATGAGTTGCACCAATTAGCGGCTGACTACGCCAACATGAGAAAAGATCAATTTAATGAAGCCGTGGAGAAATCGCTTGATCCTCCGCCTCCGTATATCCAAAAACTTTATCAATGGTTGTGGGTGGCGCACTACGAAGGTTTTAAAAACGGACACATTGCCAAACTTAAAGAAGAACAATGAACCTAGACCTAGCCGCCAGTCTGTGCCGTCAGTTTGAGGGGTATCGGGCCAAGCCCTACCTTTGTCCGGCTGGCGTGGCTACGATTGGTTATGGTTCTACCTACTACGCGGATAAGCGCAAGGTAACTTTAGAAGATGCCCCGATGGATGAACCCACGGCTAGGGCGCTTTTGATGATTGAGCTTGAACATACCTACCTGCCCGGTGTTCTACGTAATTGCCCCGGCCTGGTTACAGACGTTCGCAAGTGCAATGCCATCGTGGATTTTTGTTATAACTTGGGCACTGGACGCTTGCAGACTTCCACGTTAAAGAGGAAAATCAATGCCAATGATTGGGAAGGGGCAAAAGAACAACTGATGCTCTGGACTAAAGGTGGCGGTAAGGTACTGCCGGGTCTGTTTAAACGCCGCACGGCTGAGTGCGCTTTGTTGGATTAACCGATGGCACTTAAAAAACTTGTACTGAAGCCGGGAGTTAACCGGGAGAACACCCGTTACACCAACGAAGGTGGCTGGTTTGAGTCCGACAAAGTACGGTTCCGTCAGGGCACACCTGAAAAGATCGGTGGCTGGGCACGTATCTCTGTTTCTTATTTCCAAGGTGTATGTCGTTCTTTGTGGAACTGGATTACGCTTGAGAACTTAAACCTAATCGGAGTGGGTACTAACTTAAAGTTTTACCTTGAGAATGGCGGTCAGTATTACGACATCACGCCCATTCGGGCGGCGGCAATATTAAGCAATCCATTCACCACCACTAATACAAGTACAACAGTTCTAGTCACTGACTCAGCGCATGGCGCGGCTAACGGCGACTTTGTAAGCTTTAGCAACGTAGCTACAGTAGGTGGTTTAAACCTAAACAACGAATACCAGCTTACTGTAATTGACGCAGATACTTACAACATCACAGCTTCTTCTGCGGCTACATCTACTGCAACTGGCGGTGGTACTACTGTATCTGCGGTGTATCAAATTAACACTGGCGTGGCTTATGAAACACCACTAACAGGCTGGGGTGCAGGCGCTTGGGGGTCTGGTACTTGGGGCTTTAGCGGAACCAATAACTCTGCTCTGCGTCTATGGAGTCAGAATAACTTTGGTGAAGACTTAATCTATGGCTACCGTGGTAGCCCAATCTATTACTGGGATGCTTCGTTTGGTTTGTCACCAGCGTCCTTTACGGTCACCATTGGCGCTTCTGCCGTTGTCACTACGTCTATTTCACTGGTAAACAACACTCCAGTTGTTTTGACAAACTCAGGTTATCCGTCTGC
>CAUYTX010000459.1:0-11908 GCA_963575665.1 Gammaproteobacteria bacterium
GTTATTGATTTTGTTCGTTTTCTTGTTTTTTGACAAAAAGTAAAAAGTTCATAAGGATCAAAGACTTATATTTTCAACTGCGTAACTCCTAGATATATCGAACAACGGCAGACCTGAGATTAAAACCGCGCTATTCAACCCCGCCTTGAACGACGGGGTTTTTCGCGCATACTGATAACTAGAATGTTTCACATGCGCATTGGGCACGGTTTTGATGCACATCGGTTTATTTTAGGACGCCCTTTAGTCTTAGGTGGTGTGCCAATCCCATTTGAAAAAGGTTTAGAAGCCCACTCAGATGGGGATGTTGTGATCCATGCCCTCTGTGATGCGTTGCTCGGAGCCATTGGGAAAGGAGACATCGGGCGTCATTTCCCGGACACGGATATTCAATTTAGTGGAATTGATAGCCGAATCCTCTTACGTCGTGTCATAGCAATGGTACACGAGCAAAAATTTCAAATAGGAAACATAGACATGACCATTCTTGCTCAGGCACCACGTCTTGCAAAACACATGGATGCAATGCGTGTACTTTTAGCAGAAGATTTGTCTTCCGAAACAAACCAAATCAATATCAAAGCTACCACCACAGAAGGTATGGGATACATAGGTCGCGGAGAGGGAATCGGAGTACATGCAGTAGTTTTACTCGTTTCTGGCGCGGAATAAAAATGAGGATCGTGTTGTTGGGAAACATTTTCTTATTTGGAGCAGTAATTTGGTTCTTTTTACGTCAAAAAATGGATTTCTTGCAAATAATAAAAAATATAGAATACAGGTTGCAGAAAATAGAAACTGAACATCAGAAGACAGTAAAAAATATAAACGATTCTGGATGTCTTTCTAGTGTTCTTGGAACACTTCAGGAAACAACAGACGTTTTAGAGGAATCAAAAAATAAAGTAAATTATCCAAAATCAGGATCTCTTGCCAAAACTTGTGAATTGCCGAAACCACTTCAGTATCCTGCTACTCTTTTATTGATAGACAACGATACGCGGTTTACGTTTGCATTCGCCAAAGCAATCCATGGGCGGATTGATAAAGTGTTGATCGTCTCAGAAGCAACTAAGGCACTTCATCAAATTCGAACCCATCCAGAAGTGAACATAGTGTTAATCAACGCGCACATGCCAACATTAGATGTTTCCTTGGTCTTAGCACAAATTCGCAGTGTTCCGAGAAATTCGAAGTTACAAATCGCCGTATTAGTAAATAATGCAGATGCCAATAATAGGATTCTGGCTGTGGGTGCAAATGTTTGTTTGGAAAAATCTATCGGAATCGAAAACCTTTGCCTAGCATTAGAGGAATTAATGCAAAAGATCTAATTTTTTGTGAATACAAGATACAAAACTGGAGTCGTGAACAACGTAAGTACTTGACTGACGAGCAATCCGCCTACCAGTGTGATCCCTAAAGGATGTCGAAGTTCAGCACCTACCCCAGTGTCAAATAACAGTGGAAGTGCAGAAAAAAGGGCTGCCAGAGTAGTCATCAAAATAGGTCGAAACCTCAAAAGACTGGCTTGAAAGATGGCTTCTTGCGGCGTCTTTCCAAATTTTCTCTCTGCTTCTAAAGCAAAATCTACCATTAAAATACCATTTTTTTTAACAATACCAATTAGAAGCAAAATCCCAATAATGGCAACAATGTCCAATTCATTTCCAGAAAGTTGTAAGGCCATTAAAGCTCCCACCCCAGCAGAAGGCAACGTAGAAAGGATGGTCACGGGGTGAATATAACTTTCATATAATACCCCTAAAACAATGTACATCGTTAAAATGGAAGCAAGGAATAGCAGAGGAGCATAAGTCAAGGAAGCTCGAAAGGCCGCCGATTCTCCTTGAAAATGCAAACCTATTGAAGAAGGTGAATTAGCTGCGGCTGTTTCGATTTCGCGTACTGCTTCACTCAACGAATGCCCGGGAGCTAATTCAAAAGAGAATGGCGTCACCGGGAATTGGCCTAAATGGTAAAAAGCAACCGGAGCTTCTCTCTCTTCAAATTTAGCTACACTGTCCAAAGAAATCGGTTTTCCGCTTGCTCCAGTCACATATATTTCTTGTAATGCTTGTAAACCATGCTGCCATTGTGGAGCCACTTCTAATACGATTCGGTACTGATTAGATTGTGTAAATAAGGTAGACGCCAATCTTTGACCAAAAGAATTGTAAAGAGCATTGTCAATAGAAGAAATAGAAACCCCAAGTCGTCCTGCAGTATCACGATCAATGGCAACGAACGCTTGCAAACCTTGTTCTTGGCCTATCTCTGTGACGTAAGCAAGTGCTGGTAATTTCTGCAATGACTCCAAAAATTTAGGTGTCCAAATGGAAAGTTCTTCTGCATCAGGAGAATCCAATGTAAAAGGATATCGTGCTCTATTAATTTGGTCATCCATTGTCAAATCTTGAACTAATTGAAGATACAAAGTAATACCTGTCACTTGGGAGGCTTTATCTTGCAAACGTTTTAGAATAGATTTAGCTCCTTCTCGACGATTTTCCATGGGCCGAAGACCAATCTGCATTTTGCCACTGTGTAAAGTAGCATTAGTACCATCCACCCCAATAGAAGAAGAAACATAGGATACTGCAGGATCAAAACGCAAGGCTTGATCCAATACCTTTTGGAGAGAAGTCATGGCTTCAAAAGAAACCTTGGGTGAGGCTACCGAAATACCCTGAAGAATTCCGGTATCTTGGATAGGCAAGAGCCCTTTAGGAATAGACCAATAGAGTGTAATGCTCAAACCTAAAGTGCTAATGGCCACTAATAATGTAATCTTTGGATGTTGTAAAACTTTTGTCAAAATATCTCCGTAAGATGTGACTACCGATTGAAAAAAGCGACTTTCTCTATCCAAAGAGGTTTGATTCAAAAGTCGTGCACACATCATAGGTACTAGGGTTAAAGAAACAGCTGCGGAAACTAAAATCGATACTGCTAAAGAAACTGCAAACTCTCGAAATAGTCTTCCTACAATGTCTCCCATGAAAAAAAGAGGAATTAGAACGGCTACTAATGAAACGGTTAAGGAAAGAATGGTGAATCCAATTTCTTCAGATCCATCGAGGGCAGCTTGTTTTGGTGACTTTCCTAATCGGAGGTGTCTTGAAATGTTTTCAACTGCTACGATCGCGTCATCAACTACAAATCCGGTCGCAATCGTCATGGCCATTAAGGTTAAATTGTTAATGCTGAAATTCATGAAATATAAAACGGGAAATGTGCCCACTAAAGAAACAGGCACTGCAATGGCAGGAATGATGGTAGCGCGAAAACTACCTAGAAATAAAAAAATAACTGAAACCACAAGGAAAACAGCAATCCAGAGAGAAGTAGCCACATCTGCTACTGAAGCCCGCACGGTCACGGTGCGATCTCCAATGATACGAACCTCTATGCCACTAGGCAGAGAAATTTGTGGGATCCACTGTTTAATCCGATCTACCACTTCAATGACATTGGCACCAGGCTGCCGTTGAATGTGCACGAGGATGGCAGGGCTTCCGTTAACCCACGCGGCCAATCGTTTGTTTTCGGCACCGTCCACCACTGAAGCCACCTCACCGAGGCGCACGGGCGCAGCATTTCGATACGTAATCACCAGTTTTTGATACTCTTCCGCAGAAGAGATTTGGTCATTTACATCCAGACTAGAGGCTTGGTAGCGGCCATCAAACCCTCCTTTAGGTTGATGAGCATTGGCGTTGCTAATTGCAGTCCGAACCTCCTCTAAAGACAACCCGACAGCTGCGAGTGCCAAAGGATTAGTTTGCACGCGAATGGCGGGACGTTGACCACCACTGAGACTGACCAGTCCCACCCCAGAGATTTGAGAGATTTTTTGGGCGATATGGCTATCTACCCAGTCTTGAACCTTTGGGAGTGACCATGTCGAAGAGGTTACCGCCAACGTCAATACCGCTGCATCCGCTGGATTTACTTTGTTATAAATGGGAGGAGAAGGAAGGTCATCAGGCAAAACCGAAGAAGCTGCGTTGATTGCTGCTTGGACTTGTTGTTCTGCCACGTCTAGTGACAGTGTCAAAACAAATTGTAAAACAATGACTGAGACATCTCCCGCACTGGTAGAGAACATTCGCTGGAGCCCGGGCATCTGACCAAATTGCCTTTCCAGCGGAGAAGTCACTGAAGAAGCCATGACTTCGGCACTGGCCCCGGGGTAGAGAGTCACTACCTGCAGAGTCGGATATTCCACCTGAGGCAATGCTGAAACCGGCAACAGTTGATAGGCCAACCCTCCCGCTAACACCCAAGCCAGTGCTAACAGAAAAGTAGCTACTGGCCTAAGAACAAAGATTCGGGAGGGATTCATTTTAGTGGCTACGCGCCAAACTTGCTTTAATCTCCTGGGCTAATTGGTACACTGCCATGGCATACAATGAACTGTGGTTATAACGCGTAATGCTGTAAAAATTTTGAAAGCCCAGCCAATACTCTGGGAAGTCTTCTCCTTCTAATCGTAATAGAGCCACTTCTGGGTTGCCTACCACTGCTACTTCGGTTTGAAATCCTAAGGAACGAAGTCGGTTCCAATGCAGTTCAGGTTTTGTCCCAGCTTCTAACAAAGGAGCTGGGTTAACTTCTCCGATATCAACTGCTACGGCAATAGGTGCGCCAGATTGCCAACCATGTTTAAGAAGGTAATTGCCTACACTACCAACAGCATCCCAAGGATTATTCCAAATATCTCGATGACCATCTCCGTCGAGATCCACTGCAAAATCTCGAAAACTGGTGGGTATGAACTGTGGTAGTCCCATGGCACCCGCATAAGAACCTTTTGGAGACAGCGGATCAATTTTTTCAGTACGAGCTAACAACAAGTACTCCTCGAGCTGTTCTCGAAAGAAACTGGCTCGCTTTGGATACTGAAAAGCTAGAGTTGCCAGTGCATCGATTACCCGATAAGTACCAGTTTTGGAACCATACCTAGTTTCTACTCCCAAAATGGCTACTAAGATGGCAGGATCTACGCCGTATTTTGCTTCTGCAGCCACTAAAGCGGCCTGATTTTTCTTCCAAAATTGAACACCCTCTTCAATTCGGTCAGGTGTGACGAAGATTTCCCGATATTCAAACCAAGGTTTAGCCTCCGCCGGACGGCTCATTGCTTCGATGATTTCGAGTCTAAAACTAACCTGATCGAACACAGTCCGCAGATCAGAAATCAAAAACCCATGTTCTTTGGACATTGAAACAATGAAATCTTGGACACCCTCTGCCCCCGCAGAGTTACCAACCAAACTCAGTACCATCACGAGGACATACCACACCTGAGACATGACTAAACTCCAGATTTAGGAGGGCTATTGGCAATAATCCGGGCTGGCATGTACTGCCTCTAGGATATTAGCCAAACGGGCTTCCAAACGCCCTCTATCTTGAGTAGAAGGGGTATCGTACCAAGATTTCAGCAAGGCCAAGAAAAGTTGTGGCATTGGTATCTCTTTGCTTTCCTGATGTAGTCCTTCGGTCAGACGACTTACTTGGTGCAGAAGACGAGCACGCGCTGCCTCCGGAGGAGAGTCAAGACCCATGAGGATTTCCATTCGAAAACAAAGAATATCCAGTGTTCGAGAATCCGAAGACAGTTGAGCACGACGAGACTTCGCAGGATTCATACCTTGTGCGCAAGCGCGTTCGAAACGCGCAATCATCTCAGGATCGGTCGAACCACTGGTTTTTGCCCAACGGGACTGTATTTCTTCAATCGTAGCTCTTAAGTCGTCTTCTGGGCCTTCTAAGTGTTTTTCTAGTTCCGTACAAAGTGCGGCTGCTTCTGCTAAAGACTCCACTGCCCACCAAATCTGTCGGCATTGAAAATGTTTAACCGCAGATCGATAGTTTCCGATTGCCTTCTGGAATCGATGTTCAAGACTGGACAAGTCTTCTGAACGTAAACGACCTGCTGGTAAATCTACCCATTGTTGGCTGAAGGCTACACACTCGGAATGCGCAGCAACCAACTCAGGTCCATTCCGACGAGCTAAGTCTTCTACTTGTTCGCACAAGGCTTCCCGACTAGCAATGGCAGCAGCCCTCTCCGATTCCTGCAGTGCAATTTCTTCAGCCCGTTTCGCAAAAATAGCGTCAGCAACCGCACGAAAGCGTTTCCACTGCACTTCACCTTGTTTCGGGGTAGAGCCGAGTGCAGTCCACTCTTTTTGAATCTGTTTGATAGTACGAGTGGCGAGGCGAAGATTTGGAGTTTCTAATAATGCCTCCGCTCGGAGTACCAAAGTATCTTTGGCTTGCAAAATGCGTCGATGTTCTGAGTGAATCCGACCTTCAATGGGTGCTAGCGCAGCGTTCAATCGTTCAGTGGACGTCACTTGAGATTTACGACTCATCGGGCCACCAGAATTGCGCCACGCAGCCCGTATTTCGTGTACAAAATTCTCAAGTTCTTTCCAGGTCTGAGACATCCAATCTTGATCTTCTTTGAACTGATCGATCCGTTTGAGGATCGCCTCGCGAGTCTCCTCTGATTCTCCACGAATCCGAGCGCGTTCTGCAAAATAGGCACGACATGGCTCAAAAGCTTTCTCGCAGGCCGTGTTAAAACGTTCTGTTAATTTCTCTTCCTTGTCTGTGGTGCCGAGTTGATTCCAAACTCTTCGAATTTCTCGCACCTGAGCAGACAAGACCTCTGGTGGCTCTTGAGATTGAGCCAGTTCTTCAGCTTCAACGCATAAACGTTCCTTCTCTCGACCCTCTCCCCACCTTTGCCACTCTCGCAGGCGGTGGACTTTTAAGGTTTCGATGTCTAAACGAGATTTGAGAGCGATAGCCCGAGGAGTACCCGTAGGCAACTTTCCAAGTGCAATTTGAGCAGAGGCCAACGCGGGCACAGCAGACCTTAGGGTACCCTCTTCCAAGGTTCGTTCTAACTCTGTGACAGCAGATTCAGCCGAAAGGTAAAACCGTTCGTGCACTTCCCTTTCCTGTTGTATTCGTTCTCGTAAAGACTGCGTTGCCTCTTTGAACTTTTGGAGCAAAGCGGCTTCAGTGGTATCCTCTCGGTTGCCCGCACCCAAAGCGCGCCACTCGCGGATCCATTGATCGAACTTTTCCTCTCCGAGCGTTTTTTTAGCAGACAAAGCCAGAACAGCGCGCTCGCACTGAGTGCGTCTTGCTTCAATTCGTTCTACGTTTCGCAACCATTGGCCAAGGTGTTCTCGGATTCGAGTCTCTGCTTCTTCGAAACGTTGTTTCAGTGAAACTTCTTCTGCTTCCGGCAAAAGTGATAATTTGTTCCAAGCTTCGACAGTGGTTCGAAGGCGATCGTGGATTCCAGTAGCTTCTCTAGACAGATTTTGGCTACTTAACTCCGTGATAAGGTCTTCTAACGTACTGCAGAGCAACATCTTTTGGGAGCGTAGTTCGGTAAACTCCCCTTCTGCGCGTTCCTGCTCGTGTTTTTTTTCCTTTTCTTGCAGGGAAAGGCCACGTCCAGCCTCTAGTCCACGTGCAAAACGTGCTAAAAGATCATTGTCAGCCTTCTCCCCACCGCTGACCTTCCAACGATCCTCCAAACGTTGCAAGGGAGCGTCGATGCATTGGCCATGTTTTAGAAGTGCCTCTAGGTCTGCACATATTGCCTCTAGTGCGATCCGTGCACGCCGCGGACGTTCTTCCTCTTCCAAGATCGCATTTAGACGTTCTTGTACAAGTCTATAAACACCCTTGTCTTTGGTTCTGGCCTTTTTCAGTAGTTGTTCGAGAATAGAGCGAGTTTGAATTCTCGAGGCCGCTAAAGAGCGTACTCGACTATCAGGGTCCGAGATGGCCACGGTGGACAGTGTTTCTTCATCGTGTGTCCTTTCTAAAACTGAGGTGCGAAGAGCAGGTTCGGATCCGTGGCGCAAGATTTTTTCTAATAACGTTGGAACCTCTTGGCGATCCAGCCAGACTAACCGTTCTGTGAGAGAAGGGCTACCCGTCTTTTTACCTGCGAGCATTTCCCCTAGACGTTCTAAGGCGCAAGCCTGAACCTCAGGATTTACATCGCTGCGCGCGATCTGATCCAGTGTGGCAAGATCAGTAAGCCGTTGAGTCGCTAACATTCGCAGCTCAGGCACCGGGTCTTGACGTGCGATCTCAGCTAGAACTGTCCGTTCGTCACCCAAATTTTCTAAGGCTTGACGTCGAACTTCTAGGTTGTGGTGTCGCCAGCGTGGTTTAGACTTAAAAAGATCTCGCAGAACCATGATGATTGTTCCTTTCTTGAGAGGGTATAACTTAGGATTAGCCAGAGTGTTTATGGACTAACCCATTTTGGAGGGTCAAAAAAATAATCTTCAAATCTAGCCCAAAAGACCAATGCTCAATGTAGTAAAGGTCGTATTCGATCCGTTTGGTAAGGTCGGTGTCTCCGCGCCAACCATTGACTTGTGCCCATCCTGTGATCCCTGCCTTTACTAAGTGTTTTTTCATGTAATCAGGAATTTCGTCCTTAAACTTTTCTACCCACATGGGACGTTCTGGGCGAGGGCCTACGATGGACATTTCACCCCAAAGCACGTTAAAAAATTGAGGTAATTCGTCCAAACTAAACCGACGGATCCAAGTACCTACTGGCGTGACTCGTTTTTTGCCAACATTTCCCCAACAAACACCGTTTTTTTCAACATCTACTGGCATTGATCGGAACTTAAGCATTTGAAACTCGTGTCCATTCCATCCTACTCTGGTTTGACGATAAAAAATCGGCCCTGGAGAGCTCCATTTTACTGCCAATGCAATCATCAGTAGGAAAGGACTCACCAAAAGCAAAATGAGCATAGACAATATAATATCTTCCACTCGTTTTACAAAACGATTCATGCCGAACATAGGAGATTCCGTTAAGTTCAGTACTGGAATCCCCGCAATCTCTGTCATGGAATGGTTAATTAAGCGAAAGCTAAAAATATCCGGAACAAATCGAATGTTTACGGTAGTATGTCTTAGTTGATGTAGGGTTTCACGTACACGATGGTCAGCTCGCAAAGGGAGAGCGATCCAGACTTCTTCGATTTCGGTTTCCTGCACAAATTGTTCGATGGCACCTACCCCATTTACGACTGGAATTTCTTGTATCTTTTGTCCAATTAGAGAAGTGTCGTCGTCTAAAAAGGCTACGATTTGAAATCCGAGCCAAGGCTCTTCTTGGACACGTTTAGCCAAAGTTTTCCCAAGTCCGCCAGCACCGACGATGACTACTCGTTGTTCTGTCCGAAAGTAGGAAGCTAACCATGCAATGGACACCCTTCCCAAAAGCAGAACAGCTAGTGAAGTAAAGAACCAGAGGAAAAACCAAATACGAGAAAAGTCGTATCCTACTTTAGCGGCAAAAACTAGTACGAGCAGTAGACCTGCCACTAGTGACCAAGCCCAAATTAGGCGACGTAATAGCTCTCCTGTGCTGTAAGACCGAGGACGATACACCCCGAGCATTGGAAAAAGAACAATTTGGAGCGACCCTGCAACCAGTAGCATCAGATGATACTGAGAGGTATTTTCTAAAAAGTTGAATTGTGAACGCAAATGATATGCTAACCAGCCACCTAGTAAGACTGCCAGAAAATCGCTCACTCTAGCTAAACTGGAGACTATGGAAGTGTGAAAAGGAGTCCGTTTGCCCATGGACGGTGTTCGCCAAAAAGGTTTTGAAACTAAGCGTCAGTAGTATTTGTTTGCTAGTGCTCTAGCCTAAGAAGCCGTCACACTCTAAACCTTCGTAATGAGCTAATGGCTGGCCAGATTTCGCTCTTCCGAGGTGCAATATCCGAGAGTGATGTACTTCAAGTGAGGCGCGATAACTAATCGTGAGAACTGTAGCACTTGGTAGTTCTTGCGATAACAGCTGCATTAAAGAAGCTTCTTGTTCCGGTTCTAGTGCATCTGTGGCCTCGTCAATAAAGATCCACTCCGGTTTGTGGAGCAAGAGCCTAGCAAAAGCTAGGCGTTGCAGTTCAGCGAGTGTGAGCACCTGATCCCAGGGGGCAGTTTCTTCTAATCGTTGCGATAAAGTAGCTAGTCCCACTTTTTCTAAGGCGGCCGTCAGCTGAGTATCCTCAATATCATGTGAAGGAGTCGGATAGCTAACCACTGCACGAAGGTTTCCTTTAGGTATATAAGGTTGTTGTGGCAGAAAAAAGAGGGGGGCTCCTTCAGGGAGTTCTATTCGCCCGCGTCCCCAAGGCCATAGCCCCGCTACCGCTTTGAAGAGTTTTATGGCGACTTCTTGGTCTCCAGAGATCAGCACACGTTCCCCGCAATGTACCTCAACGTTCAAACCTCCTACTACTAATCGGCCGTCTGGCATCGTAAGACAAAGACTCCGTACCTTGAGGATTGGCTGGTCTGTCTGGATCAAAACAATTTTTCTCTGGTCCGGATTAGCCGTATATTTTGTCAATTCGAGCAAAGCTTCGTGAAGGCTAAGTACTCTTTCACCTGATCCGCGCCATTCCGACACTTTAGCTACATTGTCGACAGGCCAAGAAAGAGCCAAGATCATCTGTTGGAAAGCTTGAACCGTTTGCATCAAAGCACCAAGCGTTAAAGTACCAATCAAGTAGCGTGGTGCGGCAACCAATAAGGGGAAAGCAGTTGACAATACCGAATAACCAGAACTAAACAACATGATTCTTGTCAGTGCCCAGCTCTGAATCCGCCAAATTTTAATCAGTCGGTGGAATAGGCTCCCAAATCTGCGTCGTTCGTTCGGTTCCCCACGCAAGAGAGCAATGGTAACGGAATTTTCGCGCGCCCGTCCTAGTTCAAAACGAAAATCTGCTTCTGCAGTTTGACGATGTTTAGCAGCGGCTACCAAGGGTTGGGCTAACCACAACGCAAGAGAAGAGAAGACCATAGCGTAGAGCATAGCGATCAAAACTAAGTGTCCTGGTACCGTCAATAGGACACCATAAATCTCGACAGTCAATTCTCCAGAAAGAGACCATAAAATCTGTGTAAAACCAACCAAGAGGAGTAGACAGTAGAGCAACGAGTGTGCAAGGTCTATCGTGCTTTCGACTACGTTCCGAATGTCTTCTGCAATGCGTCCATCTGGGTTATCGTGTTCCCCGGGAAGGTAAGTAACCTGATGGTGGCGTCCTTCTGCTAACCAGTCTCCGAGGATTCGATGTGTTAGCCAAGTCCTCCAACCAATTTGTAATTTCCGTTTTATCCACATGTGCGTAGAAGTAATGCTCATGCTGGTCACTAAAATTGCACCAATTACTGCAATTTCAGTAAGGAAATCATCCCAAGAATGTCTTTCTAGTGCATTAAAAAAGTCCGCATTCCAATGGTTTAGCCACATAGGCACCAAGACTTGGGCTATAGTAAGCCCGACTAGTGCAATAGCCCAGAGGCGAACCTTCCACTTTCCCTCATGTTTCCAGTACTGCGTTTTTCCATTCTCCGGTGGAATGGAATCGTTCCAGTAAGGACCTGCAAGGCACAAAAACCTTCGCAAAAAATCTAATAACCGTCGGATTTCTTCTAACATGGGGAATCGCAGATAATCACAAAAAAAGCTGTTCAAAGACAAAATAACGGCAAAAATGCCCCGTTGATTTCCTTTTCCTTGAGAGCATGACGGTGCAGGAGGTAAAGTGTAACATGGGCTCTAAAGTTTTTGGATTGTATCTTTGCAAAACTATGAATCACTGTAAAAACCTCCTATTTTGTTTGTTTATTCTTATTCAATCGGGAGTTACCCGTGCAGAATACAAAAAAGGGGAACAAATCCCAGCAACATGTAGTAATCATTGTGTTACTCCCTATGGAGAAGTAATCGGTGTTGCCCAAGGAAATGTCTATGCCTATAGGAGTTACGCAGTTGAACTCACAAATCATTGATTTTATTAAGTTTTGATAG
>CAUYTX010000460.1:0-11891 GCA_963575665.1 Gammaproteobacteria bacterium
GGGCAGTAGTCGAGGATGATCTCACCATCCACTTGGACTACGAAGTGGAGCCAGCCAAGCTCTATCAGCACTACCTCTATCGCAGCGGCACAAGCCAGCCATACATTGACCATTGCGCTGCCATGTATCGAGGCTTTAAGCATTTGAAGCACGACACGATTATTGACATTTGCGGGAATGATGGCACCTTACTAAAAACTTTTCAAGGGCAATCTGCTGAGAAGTTACGCTTGGTCAATGTAGATGCAAGTGAAAGCGTCCAAGGAAGCAATGAGGAAGCTGGCATTGAATTCATCAATGCTTATTGGAGCGAAGATGTTGATGTGCCAAAGGCTGACATCATTGTCTCCACCAATGTCTTCCAGCACACCAAGGACATTCATGCCTTTCTGCGTGGCATCCAAAAGCATCTAGATGGAGTGTGGATCCTTGAGTTTCCTTATGCTTTGGAAACCATTCTCACTGGCCAGTTTGATCAATTTTACCACGAGCACTATTACTACTGGCTGCTCTCCCCATTGGAGGAATTGTTCAAGCAATATGGGCTCAAGGTCATCCATGCGCTTCCCATGGACATTCATGGCGGCACCATGCGGCTATGGATGACAAACAAAGAGCCGAGCGCCCCTGCCGTTGACCTATCTCGCTATACCAAGTACGAGCAAGAGGCCGTAGCCAAAGCGCCATCCATCTTTGGTGCTGCACTTAATAGCACTAGCGATGAATTCATCCATAAATCGACAAGTGGTGACTGGGGCAAGGTTTGCTTCTTTGGCGCAGCGGCCAAAGGCTGCGTGTTTCTCAATGCCCTCAACTTCAACATTCACACTGTTGGCGAAATGGTGGTCATTGACGACACTCCAGAAAAGCAAGGCCTCTTCATCCCAGGCACTGGCTTTCAAGTGGTGGATAGGAGCGTGCTGCGAGAGTACGATACCGTCATCATCCTTGCCCACAACTTCAGGCATCACATCGCAAAATCACTGGCCAAAGATTGGAATGGTCAAATCGTTTCCCTTCTGCCAATAGTGCAATGAAACAGCGATTTGTTATCTACCACCTCTATCAAGCGCATCATTGGGAGCAAATCTTTAGTGAGCAAATGGGCCTGCTGATGCTCAGTGGGCTTTTTAATAATGCAGAAGTGATCGTTTCAGTGAATGGTTCTTCCCCATTGCCAAAGGGACCATACAAGCAAGTGTATCGAGAGGATGGTTTCTCCGAAAAGCCTTCTCTTTTGATGGCACGGCACTATGCCGAATCGTTCCCTGATTCCCAAATCCTTTACTTCCATAGCAAAGGCATTTCGCATCCCACCAAGAACCAAGACGATTGGCGGATGATGATGCAACATTTCATCTTGATGGACTGGCGGCGGGCTTGTTTGTTGCTTGATGATCATGACGTGGTGGGAGTAAACTGGCGCTCATTCCCTGTGGAACATTCTTCTGGCAATTACTGGTGGGCTAATGCTTCCCATTTGCTGAAGCTAGATCCAGCCTTCTTGAATGACCATGATCGCATGAGCCAAGAATTTTGGATTGGCTCTATCCCCGCCAAGGTGCATAATATGCACGAAACTGGGCTTGACCACTACAATCAAGCCTGCCCCTCCTCCTCCTATTGCTCACGCTATTTCCAACCATGACTCTCCGCGAAATCATTGCCAAGTACGACATCAATGGCCACGAGAAGGATGGTGGCACAGATAAAGACACCTTTCACTCCTATATTGAGCTTTACGAGCAACTCTTGGCTCCCTTTATTGACAAGGCAATCACGCTGGTTGAAATTGGCATTCAATATGGTGGGTCGATGCTGCTGTGGCAAGATTATCTACCCAAGGCTCAGCTTATCTTCGTGGACAACGTAAACTGCATCCATCCCAAGATCCTTGATCATCTGGATCCAGGTCGTACTTCTATCTTGTTTCAAGATGCCTATAACGACATAGGAGCAGAAGACGTGAGCTGCCTCGCGGAAGCTTCTGGTGGCATTCACTTCATCATTGACGATGGCCCGCACACGCTGCAAAGTCAAATTGATTTCCTGCGCCTCTACCTTCCATTGCTAAACAAAGGAGGCATTGCCCTCATTGAAGACGTGCAAGATGTGCAATGGTTTGCAAGCTTAGAAGCGGAAGCGGAAAAAGCAGGCAGCAAATTTACCTTTGAACGAGTGGATCTTCGGCATGTCAAAGGGCGCTACGATGATTTAGTATTTGTTGTCAAAAGGGTTTGATCATGGAGTGTCCAAGCGCAACCATTGATGGTGAAGTAAATCTTAGGAATCATCTTTATGCCATCAGAGTGGCCAGGCTCGGACCTCCCAATCCCAATGACTCCAGTGATGCCTTCTGGGCTGACAAGGCAAGGCGATGGGGAGTGGGCATTGATGAAGCACGGTCACGCCTATGCAGTAACTGTGGTCACTATATCTTCACTGATCAAATCAAAGAGTGCATGGCCCAACATGACAACATCACTCCTGACATGGTTGGTCCTGGCTGGGTTGACACTAATGATGCAGGTGGTTGGTGCAATCTTTATAACATCACTTGCACTGCCCATCGAACTTGCGTAGACTGGGAACCTGGCGGCCCCGTTACAACGGAAATGGAAATGGAAGATCGCGATGATGCAGTAATGCCTAAAGGCAAAAAGGCAAAGCAGGCAAAGATTGCCAAAGTGATGCGCGAATTCAAGGCTGGCACACTTAAGGGCAGTGACAAGAAGTCAGTAACCAATCGTAAACAAGCGATTGCAATTGCCTTGTCTGAAGCTGGCATGAGTATGGATGGCAAGAGCGATGCCTATTGGGATGGCTATGTCAATACAATGATTAGCGAAATGCAAAACCAAACAATGGAGGCAGAAGACTCCCCAAAGGCCTAAGGGGAGACGCCGAATCGTTCTCCCCTCCATCGTCTGTACGGGCTGCAGCGCGTCGTGGGCTTGAACTACGCAAGAAGTATGGCAAAGGCGGCTTGACCACGCAAGAGGCCGGAAAGCAGGGCATTGGGAGTGGAGTGGCTCGCGCTACTTCCCTGGCCAATGGGGAAAGTGTAAGTTTTGACACGATCAAGCGAATGGCAGCGTTTTTTTCTCGCCATGCAAAGAATTTCGCAGGTGGAGAGGATGATGCTGGTTTTATTTCAGGACAATTATGGGGGGGAAGCGCCGGTAGGGCGTGGGCAAATCGTGTGATTAAAATGGTGGAAAAGCGGCAGTCCAATGAGTGAATACGTTCAAGTGATTGAAAGGGAAGACGAAGATGGCATTGGAGTGTTGAAGGCACTAGCCGTGCTTTCCACTAATGAGCATAGAAATACCAGCGAATGGCATTTGGTTGAGAAGCAATGCTTCAAGAATGGTCGCCTCGACGAAACACACATTTACTGTGAGTCCGTCTACCGGCAACCAGACTCCTATTTTGAACCAGTGAAGATGCTGGTGTTTGAAGTGCAAGCAATTGCTAAATCATATATTATGGAGGGAATTGAAGATGCTATTCGTTCAACTCAAGAAGACGATGATGATGATTGATGCTTCGCTGCATTGACCACAAAGTTGGGCATGCCCAAGAGCCACAAGATTGAAATGCCGTGCAATCCGCTTAATACGCGAATTTGGGCGCAGTCAGGACTCAACAAGCCGCGCTCCATTCTTGAATAGGTGCTTTGGCTGACGTTAAGCGTTTCCGCTACGTCAGATTGTTGAAGCCCTGACTGAAGGCGAGCCTCTCTAATTCTTAACGCAATTTCGCGTCTTGCGTCCCGGCATGTGATGGAGGGCACTGCAAATATAGTAGTAATTTCCCTCATGAAAAATTAGCCTCTCCCCGTGACCAACCACGCCAAAAATTAATCTTGCCTGAACAAAGTTTTTGAATATTATCGAAGCTTAAGCAATGATTTTTGCAAAAAATTTCTAAATCAATGACAGGATAAGTTACTCCGTAAAGGCTTTTGAGAAAATAAAGGGATTGCAATTGATCCACCATACCTTCTTCAATTAGTTGCCGCCTTTCTTTTTCAATCATATCAAGAACGGGAATCCACGCGTCTAATTCCGATTGCGGCACATTTTTTTCTAATTCCAAAAGACTGCGGGCGGTTTTTCTCCGCTTTTCCTGTTTGGCTAATTTCTTCCACCCTTTCGTCTTTCCAGGCAAACGCCGAAATTTGCCAAAAGAATAAATGGCTCGATTGGCAAAAATGTTCGGCCTTGTGAGCCTGAAAAAGCCTTTGCAATGCAGACTCAGCTCTTAATGCTTTCGCGGCGCTATCGTAAGTTGCAATGATAATCTTGTCAGTTGGCTTAAAGGTCTTGTCTGAAAAGCTGCCAAGATACGAATCGTCCTTGGGATGCACCCTGGATGTCCGTTTTCCAATGTACCCACGACCACCTTGCTCGTATGAGTAGTAGGTGTAATGCCAGCACTCGCCATCCATAGTCTGATTTGACGTGTTAGATGGCTGCAGTGTAGCGCACTTGTTAGCCTATAAGTATGAGCACCATTTGCTTTCGCTACGATGTAGCGCCAATTGAGAAGTATGAACTCACTCCAGAGGGTTACCTCCGGTGTTGGTCTACTATCGCCCGCACTGGTGTACAAATGTACACTGATTCGGACGGATCAATTCGTCGTGAATATCGCCCCGAAAGCGAAGTGGCGTCTCCCGAAAGCTTGGCCTCATTTGCGGGCAAAGCAATCACGCTTGAACATCCTCCAGTCCTTCTTGATAGCGCCAATACAAAGGACTATCAAATTGGCTTTAGTGGCACCGAAGTGGTTTATGACAATGGATTCGTCCGTGCTGTCATGACAATCACTGACCAAGATGCCATTGAACGCATTATGCGTGGTGATGCAAAAGAAGTCAGCGCTGGTTATCGCGTCAATTATGAAGCGAATGCTGGTGTAACTGATAGTGGTGAGAATTACGATGGCATCCAAAAGGAAATCAGCGGAAATCACATTGCTGTCGTTCGCAGGGGCCGCGCTGGCCCGCAAGTGAAGCTACATCTAGACCGCCTAGATGCTGCCGATCCTTCTCTAATTACTCCTATCGAGGAACCGTCTATGACTGCCAAAGTCAATTTTGATGGCGCCGAGTTCGAGGTGACCGAGAGCGTAGCTCTGGCTGTCACCAAAGAACGGGAAGATGCCAAAATGTCCTACGAGGGCATGAAAAAGAAATATGACGAGCTTCAGGCCGCTGCTGATTCCATGAAGGCCGACATGGCTTCTATGGAAAAGGAAATGAAGGCCAAGCAAGATTCTGCTGAGGGTCGTGCTGATGCTCTTGCTGAAGAGAATACAGCCCTTAAGGCTGATCTTGATAGCGCCAAGCAAGTCAATGTTGACAGCCTTGTCGAAGAGCGTATTGCGCTAATCGACCAAGCTCGTACTTCCCTTGATTCTGCTTTTGATTTCGCTGGCAAATCTGCCCGTGAAATCATGGAAGCCTCCATCAAGGCCGTTCGTGGTGATGCTGATCTGTCGGTTCGTTCCGATGATTACATTACTGCCATGTTCGACACCTTGGTTGAAGCTGGTTCCCGTGACGATTCCGGCACGAAAGAACTGCGCCAAGCCGTTGCTTCCATTGCTTCCCCCATGTCTGCGCCCTCTTCCTACATGGAACGGACGCAAAATGCATGGAAAACTCCCCTCTCCGTCTCTAAGGAGCGCTGATCCATGGCCGTTACTTTTTCCGCCTCGGGGACTGCCTCTGTTGGTGGTGTGCAACAAAGCTATGCTTTCACGCATGACCGCTTCAACGAAGGTCAACTCTCTGACATTCGCGACAATACCATTGGCACCTACATCAACGAAACTGCCGTTGTGCAGCCTTTCGGTGGTGTGCAAGTGTATAACACTGCTGGCACTGTTGCCAACTCTGCTACTACCATTTCTGGCGTTAGCGACACTGTTGTTGGCCTGAATGTTCTCACTTATGTGGACGAAACTGCACTAAACGCTGATGGGCGTCCTGGTGTGAAAGTCCAGCAAGTGATGAACCTCGCCAGCGAAGGTGCTATTGCCGTCTATGTGACTGGCTCTGTCACTCCTGCTTCAGTTGTTCGCGTGCTTTATGCAGCTAGCGGCACTGGCAAGATTGGTCAATTCAGCCATGCTTTTGCTTCGGGCAAGACCGTCCGTCTTTCCAACGCTCGCTTCCTTTCTACTACCACTGGTAGTGGCCTGGCAGTGCTTGAGCTGAACGGCCCGAGCTTCACTCTCTCCGCCGATTCTTAATAGGAGCACCCTCATGACCGATTTTCGCATGGATACGGCGGGTCTGTTTCTTCAGCGTCAGCTTGAGTTCATCCGTCCCCAAGTATTTGAAATTCAGTACGCTGACATCAAATACTCGACCATTTTGCCTGTGACTAGCGAAGCTGGCCCTGGCGCACAAACTTTCACCTATCGGATCATGGATTCGACTGGTGAGTTCCGCCTGCTTGCTGACGCTGCTTCTGACCTTCCTCGTGCTGACATCAGCCAAGTGGAGAAGAGCATCAACATCCGCTCTTTTGGTGGTTCCTTCGGTTATACCGTGCAGGAACTGCGGGCTGCTCAAATGGCAAACATTGCCCTTGAGCAACGTCGTGCTGCTGCAGTGCGTCGTGCTTATGAAGAGAAAGTGGAAAGCGTTGCTCTCTTTGGCGAAAGCACTGTTGCCCTTGCTGGTTTCTTCAACAACTCCGCTGTTGACATTGTTGCGGCTGATAAGTGGTTTACCACTGCTGCCATTACTGCTCAAGAAATGATTGAACTGCTGAATTATGGCGTTAGTGCCATTATCAACGGTTCGAAGATGAAAGAGCAGCCCGACACCATCCTGCTGGGTTACGAAGACTACAACAAGGTCAGCACCACCCGCAACTCCGATTCTTCGGACGTGACGGTTCTGGAATACTTCCTGCGCACCAACCCCTACATCCGTAACGTTGAGCCCATCAACCAACTGACCAAGGGTAACAATGGTGGCAAGCTGAATACCAGCCGTATGGTGGTGTACAAGCGCGATCCCGAGAAAGTGCAACTGCACATTCCTCAGCCCCTGGAACTGTTCCCCGCTCAACAGCGTGGTCTGGAGTTCATTGTTCCTGCTCACGCTCGCGTGGGTGGTGTGGCACTGTACTACCCCAAGAGCGTCATCTACGTTCAAGCTTCTTCTTGATTTTGAAAGGGAAAGGCGTTAAGCTGTCAGCAGTTCTTAAGAACAATTCACAATGTTGATTGCTTACCGCCCGGACCTGGAAAATCCGCCTCGTGAAGGTGGCTTTGGAGTTGTCACTGAAGCTGGTTTAATTCAACTGGCTCCTGGCCTCAACCAAGAAGTGCCAGAACAGCAATGGTTACAGGCCCGTCAAAATGCCACAGTCAAGCGCCTTATGGCAATTGGCGCCATTGAAGAAATACAGGAACGGCTTACTGTAGAAGAAATTCCGCAGGATGTTCAGTCCCTGTCTAATCTGCCCTTGATTGAAGCCATCCGTACCATTGAAATCATCCAGACTACCGAACAATTGGTTGAATGGAAGAAAATCGAAGGTCGCGTGAGGGTGCGCAATGCCATCGCCAAGCGCCTTGAATCTATCAAAGCCGGAAGAGCCTGATTATGACAGTCTCTTACGCAGGATTCCTTGATCGCTTTCCAGAATTCACTCCCCATCCATCGGGGATTGTAAATGGAGCCATCTCAGAGGCTACCACTGATGCTTCTAGTGATGTGTTTGGAGATCAAACAGATCGCGCCGTGAAGCATTTAGCGGCTCATATTATTGCCATTCAACTTGCACAAATGGGCATCCAAGTTGGTGCCACGGATGGCAAGGTATATGGCAAAGGACTTGAAGCCACACAATATGGCCAAGAGTTCAAGCGAATGCTAGAAACCGTCGCCGGTTCTTTCACCATTGGTTTTGTCGCATGATCAACGGAACGTCGCCATTAGCTAATGCCACTCTTGAGTGGAGCGTTGCTTCTGGCTACACTGTTGATGCATCCACTGGTAATTACATTCCCGTGTCAAGCGGAGTGGTGTACTATGCCAGTTTGAAGCAAAAAACCAATCCACGGTACGATTATCTGCTTGGTGCTGATAATACTGCTGTGTATATGGAGGGACGCCTAACTGGACCGTTGGCCCTATCTGGCGTTTCTCCTGGTAATAGTGCTTCTGCAACTATCAATGGGAGAGAGGGACGGTTTGAGCTATTGCCTAATGAACAACTTGTTGAACATTATTGGCAATTTCTTGGCACACCAATCAGAGGTATCTTTAGACTGGTTGGTAAAGGAAGCGTCTTGAACGCTTAATCGTTCCCCACATTCTCCCATCGAGGACAAATGACTCTCTACCACCCCACAGAACTGGTTAAGAGCCAAGACGTTATCATTCGTGTTGGCTCTATTACTGGCACTACTCGCCCCATCATCACTCAAAGTGGTGCAACTTTCACCGTTAGCGGCGCTCCTACGCTGTACACGCTACAGGCCGCTACAACCGCCTCCTTGGCCTTCAACGACAACAACACGGAGTTCTACCTGCTTGGCGGCGGTGGCTTCACTGATAGCGTTGTAGTCACTGCTGGTGCCTCTGCTTCTGTTACCACCTACTTCCAAAAGGACGTGGATGGTACAGTGTTTGTTCCTAACAGTTTTGATGAAGCATTCCAAGTGGTTGCTGCTTCACGCTATGACAAGAACGCGGAAGTCTACTTTGAAGTGAACAAGCAACTTGGCGTTAGTGGCACCACCTACTTCTACGATCGCGTGGCCTATGTGGGTCGTGTGATGAACTTGAACGAAAGCTATCCTGCCGATAACCTCGTTGAAGTGACTTTCGACGTGATGAGCCGTGGTCGCATTGGCATCCACCAGAATGCCTCTGAGACTGGCAGCATCATCCCAAGCGCCCCCAACTGATTCATCCCCATTGTTTCTTGCTAGCCTCTCCTTAAGGAGGGGCTTTTTAATACCATGAACATCACCCAGCTACGAGACGCCATCAATACGCTTTTGACTGACTCTCCGAGTTTGCTGGGCACCTACACGCTGCCAAATGCAACTACAACTCCAGCTATTTATACAGTTGGCAGGCAGTCTGTGCCTACTAATTGGAAGGTGACTGGCTTGGAGGCCACCATTCGTGAATTCCCCGAGAGGATTCCTACTGCCATGGTAGGAACGGTAAAGGTCATGCAAACATGGGAAGTAGTGCTGGTGCAATACACGCCTTCTAGCACCACGCTAAGTGATGCTATTGACAGGATGGTGCGGCGATTCCCTGATGCACTATTGCGCTACACGCAGAAGGATGACATCACCTATGAGCGCTGTAGATTTCTCATTCCCGATGCCACTGTTCGCAATCTTTACCCTGGTCCATAACCATGGCTATTCTTGGCGCGAAGATTGTCAATGGTCACGTCATTGAAAATGCGTTGATTGCTGCGTTTGAGACGTGGGTGAAGGAGGACATCAATAAAAAGCACTGGGACGAGCAATTTGGAAACATGTCAAAATGGGCTTATGACTTGGGCGACAAACCAACTGTACGAAAAAATGGAGAAGTTGTTGACAGCCCTAGGGATATTTACGATCTAGGTTTTTTGTATGAAAGCGGGATAAAGAGTTCGGTGGTTGAAAACATGGGGACGATGGTTACGGCCAATTGGCATTGGGATGCGAAGAATACCAGCAAGAAAGAATATGCCATCTATGTTCACGAAGGCCTTGGTAGTAATACTACAGCGCGACCATTTACTGACGACATTGCCTTCGCTCCCAATTTCTTCTTGAAAGCACCTGGCATCAGATTTAAGATGCGAGTCAGGGAAGCGTTGGCCAAGCTCTAATGCAAATCGATTACTTAAAAAGCGACGATGGCCGGGTGCATGCCATCAACTGCTCCTCTTCTGAAAGCACCCTTGACATCGGCATATTGTGTTTGATTGCCTGCACTGAAAGTACCATTAGAATTACAGACGAACATCATCGTTTTATTGTTGAAGTGCCAAAGGAGTTTCGCTCTAGCAGCGAGCGCGTGAAGGCCTTCAACGCTTCTCTTACCATCCTGTCCCATGAGCAAGTATAGTTTTCTCCTTCAGTCCAAAGAGGCAGAATATTTTGCACTTACGGAAAACCTTCGCCTGCGAAAGCATGGCGGCTGGCTAGTGGCCGAGGCGATTGAGCAAGAAGAAATCAGCAAGGTGCAAAGCCAAGCTACCATTCGTGCCGTGCAACTGGCAAAGCGTATTGCCACGGCCAAAGGCATCGAGCTGGACGAAGCCTTTGCACTGCTTCAAGGTGGCACTGACCTTGGCGAAATGGAACTGCTTAGCGACTTCACGGAAGAGACGCTGGGCATGATCAGCAGTGGCGGCAGCATCGAAACCAGCAATGCCCGCATGGTAACAGCCTTTGTGCGTTGTCGCGGTGAAGGCCTCATTGATGGTGAATGGCAAGCCGTAGACGACTGGTCCATTGAAGACACCAAGACCATGGGGCGGCCTGTGATTGCCAAGGCCATGGAATTCATTGCTTCTGAGCAAGAGCAGGAGGTGAGTGATGCAGATGCAGCAAAAAAAGCGCCACGGAAGACGAAGGAAGTCTTGCCGAACAATTAGAAAAACAAGCTAAAGCCTTTCTGAAAGGCCTAGTGAAATGGGACGACATTCACTTTCGTCTTAATTCTTGTAGCTACAACGATGAACGCTGGTCTGCTAAAAACTTTGGCAGCCAGCGAATTTCTGATGTGAATGCTGCATTGACGTGGATTGAAAAACATGACGTGTCAAGGTACAACCTTGAAAGCATTTCCATTGCAAAACTTGGCTCCTTTGTGGCTGCATCTCTTGGTGGTAAAAATAGCAAGGTGTCGCCGCAAGATTTCCTGCCCTTTGATACGCGCAAGATTCGCACTGAACATGGCGTTAGCGACAAGAGCATGAACGTGTTACGTCGATTGATGAAGACGCAGACGATGGATGGCAGGGTAATTGGTTTACTGGCTGAAGAATTGAAAAGCGCATCAGCGCGTAGTAATGACGAATAATTAGCTAAACTGAAAGGTAATAGGACGAGTAGATCATGGCCGCTGCGGAACTAAAGCTTGAAGTAGGGCTTGATCTTGCTTTTTTCCGGCAGCAACTGGCGCTACTTGGCCCCGCCGCCGCTGGTTATTCACTGCCTATTAATATTGATCGACTTGCCATTCAAAGAGAAATTACCAAGCTTGGTAAAAATATATCCAGCAGAAAATATACATTAAACATTACAAGCGACCTGAAAGGGATAAACGCAGATATAAGTAAACTTCAAAAAGCTCTTGAAAGTGTAGGGGAGAAAAGTGTCAACATTCAAGTTACTGGCACTGGCAGTTTAAACGCAAAAGAAGCTCGCAAAATTCGTACAGAATTAAGGAGTTCAATACTGGCCAATGGCGGCAAAATCAAGATTCCTGCAACAATTCTTGCGGCTATTACGCAAGATGACGTAACTGCCTTCACTCGCGCAGCCCAGGCAAAGCTCAAGGGAATTGCTCTCAATGTTCGCGCTGACATAACTAGCTCTGCTGATGGACTTGACACCAAAGAAGTTCGTAAAATTCGCGTTGCACTGCGCAATGCAGTCTTGTCTAATGGCGGCAAGATTAAAATCCCTGCCACTATCCAGCCAAGTATAAGCAATGACGAAGTTGCTTCTTTCCGTAAGTTAGTTCAAGAAAAGTTTAAGGGGATAACTGTAACTGTTGGTGTTGATCCGCAAGTATCAAGCAAGGGATCTGCAGCGCAAGCCCCAGTCAAGAGTCAAGTCACGGCTGGTGGTTACGAAACTGCACTAGAAAGCATCAAAAAACTCAACCCGGAGCA
>CAUYTX010000461.1:0-11836 GCA_963575665.1 Gammaproteobacteria bacterium
CGCTCCACCATGGCTTAAATCGGCGGGGTCACTCGACATCCCTGTCTCGCTCCGTAGTACACTGCATGTCCAGTGCGCGTTTTGGGAATGGTGCCGTAAAACTATTTAGGAAAGATCCTGAAGGAACGCCGACATGGATTGCGAGCAGTGAAGTACCATGTGCGATTCGTTCCTAGCGAATTGTTTCCTGTCCTATAACATTTTGGCTATAGCTTCTGGAAAAGTATCTCCAAAAGTTAAAATGGCTCCGTGTTCTGGAGTTTCATATAAATCAATACGGTCTAATCCAGGTAACTGAATTTTTTGGCCAATCCAACTTGCCACTGAAATTGCATCAATCCCGAATAAATTAGGGAGATCATTCAACACGTGATGATCTAATTGAATACGAATGGGATCAAAAAAGCGTTTTACCTCGCCGTAATCCACAGTCCAACCCATGACTGTATCAAGGGGTACAGACAAATAAAGTTTTAGTAGATATCCATGTCCAAAAAGTTTTTTTAATTTAGGAGAATAAAGAGCACTTTCGAAACGAAAAGTTTTCCAAATTTGATATTTTTTGCCGTCGTAGTGGCATCCAGCAGTCTCTGTTTCTCGAACGGTTACCTTAGAAAGAGAAGGAAATTCCAAAATTAGGTGTTGCCAAATCCAGTTGGCTAAAAGTTCACTGGTTGGATTTTCTAAACCAGGTAAATTATTGAGACAAATCCCTTCTAAAAGTGAATAAAGCGGGTGCCATGCTTTCTCTAAAAGTAAAAAACTTTGTTCGGTTTGTTTAGAATGTAAAGTAACCTCAAAACCATGACCATGCATTCTCCCACAAGGATGTCCTAATTCAACATTTGGAAGCCAATGCGCCGCTTCGAAACGATAGCGACACCAGTAGTATGAAGAACCACCAAGTTTTAGGTAGGCACCTTGTTTACCAGTACTTTGGACACCAATAGAAACAACAGGTATTTCCAAGGAATCCAAAAACCAACGTGCTAAATTGAGATCTGTTGGGAAAGTTAAAATTTCATTAAGGTGGGTATAGTCAAGTTGTGCAGCGCATGTGAGTAATTTATCTTGCAGAGAATCTTGAGTACCAATGGCACGCACTAAAAATCCATGGCCATGGAGGCGTTCTTCTAAAGTACGAGCAGACTCAAAAGAGGCAGTAGCTATTGAATATGTACCCATAGCTCTACATTGCTCAATTTTGATCTTGAATTAGTTTGGACCCAAATAAAGTATTGAACACTGATTTTGTTACTTGCACATTGATAAATGTACCAATTAACTCGGAGGGGCCTACAAACTTTAATAACCGATTATTTTCAGTACGACCTACGAGCAAAGTAGGATCCTTTCTCGATGGGCCTTCCACTAATATGCGTTGAATGGTACCTACCATACCTTCAGAAATGTGCAGTGCTTGTGCGTTGAGCAGTTTTTGGAGCCGCATGAGCCTTTCTTGCTTTACTTCACTAGGAACGGAATCTCCCATATTAAGAGCAGGAGTGCCCGGGCGAGGACTGTAAGAAAAACTAAACGATCGATCAAATTCGACTGCCTCTACTAAATTGAGCGTTTCCTGAAAATCTTCTTCTGTTTCTCCCGGAAACCCTACAATGAAATCTGAAGACACACAAAATCCAGGACGCACTTTTCGTAAAAAGTGTACTAATTGTAGGTAATCTTTCGCAGTATGATTACGTCCCATTTTTTCTAGAATTTTGTCTGATCCGCTTTGGATTGGCAAATGCGTGTGTCCCACTAAAATTGAGATTTTAGAATAGCTCGACAAAACACGATTTGTCATTTCCGTAGGATGAGAAGTAGTAAATCGTATTCGCCCAATTCCAGATACACCTGCCACTTGCTCAAGAAGAAAGGAAAAATCTACATAATTTTCTTCCGAAAAAATACCTTGATAAGCATTTACATTTTGACCAAGTAATGTTATTTCTCGTACACCTTGTGAGCCAAGAATTTGAATTTCAGAGAGAATATCTTGAACAGATCTGCTCACTTCTGGCCCGCGGGTATAAGGTACGGAACAGTAAGCACATTTTTTGTTACAACCTTCCATGATGGTGACAAAAGCAGCAGGGCTTTCTGCACGTGGACCCGGTAAATAATCAAATTTCTCAATTTTTGGAAAAGACACATCTATTAAAGTTCGAGAATTTGCTTGAATATTAGCCAACATTTCCGGAAGACGATGTAATGTTTGTGGGCCAAAAATAATATCCACGAAAGGAGCACGCATTCTTAGCTTTTCTCCTTCTTGACTTGCTACACAGCCTCCTACACCAATAATGGTTCCGGGACGGGTTTTTTTGAGCACACGCCACATCCCCAGTTGTGAAAAAACTTTTTCTTTGGCTTTTTCACGCACTGAGCAGGTATTTAATAATAAAACATCGGCCTCTGAAGGATCTTGGGTTGGCTCCATGCCCATTCTGGCTACGAGTAAGTCAGCTATGCGTGCTGAATCATATTCATTCATCTGACAGCCGAAAGTTTTAATATGAAAAGTTCGGAAACGCATTTCCATGCTACCTTAGACTTGCTAGGTATTCCATTTCTTTTGCCCAACCAGAATATTGTTGTTGATATTCTGAAAATTCTGGTTGATTAGCCATATTTTTTGCGTACTGTAGAAAGATAGGCAACTGTTGTGAAGCTAGAAAAGACACATTCGGAAATCGAATTGCCGTGCAAAATGAGGAAAGACTGGTAACCACGTTTCCACCTTGTGCCGTAGAAAAAAGACGATCCAAAACCCAAGGCATATATTTTAGGACATATTCAACGTACGTACGCATGATAGGTGCTTGTTCCAGCAATGCCCGCCGTTCCTGATCGAAATGGATCCGATCTAAGATATTGTGGTTACGATAGACTACACATGCGGATTTCGAAACGTCGCAAGCCCATTCTTTTCTTGGAGTAAGGAGATCCGTTTGATCCCGTTCCTCACGATAAGGATAAAAAGGCATTGTCTGGCAACGCAGTGGTTTGTTTTCGTGGATTGAACACAAACCTTCCGAGGTCAATTTTGGACATGGAAGCGAGACTGGAACATAGGAAGTCGGTGTTACTGTGACTGCAATTTTCGAATGGCCACGCGATTTCAAAACCGTTCCCATGTTTGCACTCACCGAAAAAGCACGTGTGCCATAGGGAACCGTAGTCCAAACCAGAGCCAACGGGAACGCATTTGCGTAACGCAATGCATCTTGAAGCGTGAGAGGCAAAAACCCAAAACAACACTTTCCGCAAGCTACACATCGAAAGTGTCGTTCCATTTAACTACCACAACATTTTTTGTATTTTTTTTCAGAACCACATGGACAAGGATCATTTCGCCCTATTTTAGTGACTTGTTTCGGTGGAGGCTTAGCACTTACTTGGCCCCCAACATAAAACCAATGTCCGTTCTCTCGTCGAAAGCTAGATATTTCGTATTGCGTTAACTCTTGTCCATTCCTACGAAACCGAATTGAAAATTCTACTTTGCCCGTATTTTTATCTTCACTGGCACGATGCACGGTCAATCCGAGCCATTCCGCTTCTGCATAGGTACGCTCTGCTTCAGCACGGTTAAAATCTGGGCGAATCTCAGGTGCATTGGTACGCTCCAGATGATCAATCTTTCCCAATACAAACGCGGTGTACCGCGATCGCATCAACGTTTCTGGAGACGAAGCAACCCCTGTGGAAATGATTGGCTCACAACATTCCTCAAAAGCTTTTTTAGAACCACAAGAGCAGGTGTTCACTTTGTTAATTGTTCTGTGAGGTTAGAGATTTCTCGATCAATTTTTTTGATCTCTTCAATAATCGGTTTTGCCGTAGCAGGAGATTTCTCAAGTGCTAACCTCAAAACGTTCATCCAATTCAGGTTATTCTTAGCCCTAGCAGCTTCGATTTGGTCGATGGGGTGCAATACTGGTTTTTCCCACTGAACAGAAACCGCAAACCTTTCCAAAAAAGATTTCTGATGCGTATGAGCTACCCAATCTTCTTTGGTTAGCCCTAAAAGAAGTGTGCCCAAACGCCTGCCATCCTGCAAGAGTGCAGAACGTCTATACCCCTCTCGTTGAAAAGAGAGGGTTTTGTAGGATTCTAGTAGAAAAAGGTTTTCTTCTGAAACCGTACCATGAAGCTTTTCGAGGCTAAACGCTTCAAAAGAAAATTGGATTCCATGATATCGAACGATAGTTTTTAGATCATCAGGTGTTTCTTTGGAAAAACAATCGTAGAAGTCTGCCGTCTTGTGTACCCTGTCGATGTTTTCTAAATTGAGCAGACCCAGCGGTTCTTGGTCTATTACTACGAAAGCAATTTGTTGGTCACCCTGTTTGAGATGTTGAACCCAGCGTAAATACCTATTTACGTTCAACGCGCGGCGTTTCGTACTTTGACTGGGATCTTGGCGGAGGATCTCGAACACCTTAATCTGAGTTTCTGTGTCTAGTCCTATTAGGTTTACAAGTCGAATCACAGATTGATCCTCAAACATCTAGGAGTTACGCAGTTGGATTCACAAGTTACTGATTTCGTTGGATTTATTGTTTTTGACGAAAAACAAAATTTTTTTATAAAAATCAAAGACTTATATTTTCAACTGCGTAACTCCTAACATCTTACATTTTGCAAAAAATTATTTTTTCTTACGTCGAACTCGAGTTGGCAAACATTCATGAACTGCGACGAGGACTGCGTGTAAAAGTTAAAGGCCGTACAAAACCCTAATCCATCACTTCTTGCACCATCAAAGTTAGCTAAATTTCGTAGGCATTTCTAGCACGCTTTCCAACTTGTAAAGAAGAAACTTTCTCTGCTAGACGTGATTTCTCAGATTCTCCTAACTCTAAAATACGATCATTCCATTTCAATACCCGAGAAACTGTTTCAGGATCAAATTCAGCTTCGTGCGCATGAAGAATAGCCAAGCGATGTTTTTCTAGTGTTTCGACGGTTTCCCATTCTCCACGTTCGGCCGCTCCGAGCATTTCCTCAGTAGTTGTCGACAACAATACATTAACCTGGTGTCCGTGGAGAGATGGCATCCCAACCTTCTTTTACCTGAACCAAGAGACCAGATACTTCGTCTAATATGGGAACAGAACTTTCTAAGTTGGCTTGCAAGAGGCGTCGCGCCATGTATTCGTACAAAGCCGCTAAGTTAGTGGCAATGTCTCCTCCTACCTCGAGGTTAAGACTGCCAGCCAGCCCATCGACAATGCCGATGGCTAGTCCAATGTAACGGCATTTTTCTGGGATGTCTCCGCGTGTCAAGGAGCCTTTTGCCTTAGAGATTCTATCCAAAGCACCTTCTAAAAGCATTTGGATCAACCGATGTGGACTCGCATCAACCACGGAACTCTGAACACCGATTTGTTGATACTGTTGCGGGCCGCTACGTCTCATGATGAATCTTCTGTGATTAACCTGTTGAGGATGAGAATTGTTTAGTCAAGTAATTGCCCGTGTTTTTTAGAGAGCCGACTAGACTATCCATGTTATTAAACTGGGTACGGTAACGTGCCTCTAATTTTGTAAGTTGTTCGTTGACTCGTGTTCGTTGGGTACCAATGTCCTGAATACGGGTATTTAACTGCCCTTGGCGCGAGTTCAGCAGCCCGCTATTCCCTAAGAAACCACTCAACAGTGTGTCGAGTTTATCCGCTACTCCGCGCGTAAAAGCCACATTGCCACGACTGCCCGTCGTGCTCCCACGGACTTGCAACTGAAGGCCAGTGCTGTCTCCGGCACCGCTAGTGAGCAGTTGGCCATAACCAGAAGCAGTTTGACCATTGATAGTTCCTGAAACATCTTTTCCGGCGGTTCCAGTAGCTACAGATAATCCAATGCCAGCAGTGGTATTAGTGTCCACCCCAGTTATCTCTACTTTCGAAGCAGTACCGTATCGAGAAGAAGTAATCGCAAAATGGTCCGTGTCATACGCTACAAGGACACTCACACCAGACGCTTTCAGAGCAGAATCCGCGTTGATGCGGTTTTGCATTTCCGAAGCCAAATCAGCGTTACTGGCATAGGTCTTCTGGGTCAAAGCAATGGAGCCGCTTTGCGTCCCATTGACCTTGAGACTAAAAGTGTCGTTATCCGAGTCTACTGTTAAGGTCGGAGAACTCGGTGCTGCCCCTGCATATACACCCCGTGTTGCAGCTTGCGTAATCTGAACTGCATACTGACCGGCTTGCGTGGCAGTTGTCGATCGTTGATAGGTTACTAATGCGTCACTGGGTGTCCCAGCTGCAGAAAAAACTTTGCCCACTGCATCCGGGTCGTTGCTCAGTGCAGTGGCCAATTGGGCACTGTCCAAAGACAATGTACCGTCTTTTTTACTAGTAATACCTAAGCTAACCAGAGAGTCATAACCACCTGTACCAGAGACTGTTCCATTGAGCGTAGATTTGATTTGGTTATCGATGCTCAAGAGGGTGGAGTCACCAAGAAGGATTCCTCCCTTCTTATTAACTGCATCATAGCTGGCTAGATTTTTAACACTGTTAGCAAAGGAGTTATATTTGTCTACAAAGGTCTGAACGTTGTTTGCGACCCCAGAGATCCCACGAGATACCGTTAAGGTGGCAGGGTTGTCTTTGGAGGCAGAAAGTAAATTTAAGGTAATGCCCGGAATGGCCGTAGTGATTGTGTTGGCCGCACTGGTCACTGCCAGACCGTCTATCATTAAACTTGCATCTTTTGCTTCTACGGTTTGCGTTAGGTTTTTTCCGCTTCCAGAACTGCCCGTGGGATTAAAAGCCAACTGAGATAATCCTGCATCATCCGTATTGTTTGTGTCTCCATCCCCCGTGACCGTGATTTGAAGGCTACTGGCTGCTCCCGTGGCATTGCCACCGAACACCAGCCGATTGCCCGTGCCATCGTTTACTATGCTGGCCGAAACACCAATTTTGGCACCATTGACCGCATTTCGAATACCTTCGAGGCTATTGTTAGAACTGTCAATAGTAACGCTAGAAGAAGGCTGGTCTGGATTGGCTGTAAAAGTGTTGGTAGTGGAGTCGTAAGTTCCTAATTGGAAGGTCAAAACACCAGTACCCACTGAAGTAGTAGTATCGGACACCGCTTTAGAAACCAATCGTTGAGCTGCCGCAATGTTTTTAACTTCTACACTGTGGGTACCAGCCGTGGCACCAGGAACCGCGCTCGCACTAAACAATGCAGTATTGTTTGAGGTAGCAGTAAGTGACTGAAAACTAGAGAGGTTCTTTAGGCCACTGAGGGAACTTTGCAGACCACTTAAGGCACCCTTGATTGTCCCAACCGCAGAGAGTTGAGACTGAAGAGAGGCTTCCTTGGTACTTAATTGAGTGAGTTGGGATGCGCCTTGAGACTGTACTAGCTGCGTGACCAAACCGTTGACATCAATTCCAGAGCCAATACCCGCAGAAATGATGCTTGCCATGACACCCTCGTCTACCCAATGTGAACAACCACGCTGACAGTTATGCCTTTTCTTCCATCAAAAGGCCTTTCTCTTTTCCAAGAGAATCCGCAATTCGAAGAATGACTTCAGGTGGAAACTGAGTAATCACTTTTTTAGTCTCAGTATCCATAACCTTGATGATCATACGCCCGCTATGTTCATCCATGGAAAACTGTACTTCTCGATTCCGCAACTTCTGAATGTATTTATTAACGTCAGAAACAGCCTTTTCTACTTGTTCTTTCTTTGGGGGAGTACCACCTTGACCTCCAATCCCAAGCCCATTGACGCCTTCGGTTTTTTTAGGATCTTGGACACCGAGCAAGAGAGCAAGGCCTCCCTCGGCGTTGGCTGCTTTTATTGCGCCCTGGACCTGTCGAGAGTCTTCCGGGGAATCTCCCTTGTTCGTAGCAGCACCAGTAGATTGTACTGGTGTTGGAGTCATTGCATTAGCCACTGTCGACGCGATCGTGCTGATGTTCATTGTACTTCTCCCAAGCCCTCGCTTAACCTACTCAAAATAAACCCGCCGCGGGAATGCGGCGGGGTTCAATCCTCCTAGTCTACCGCAATAGGCTCAAGACTTGTTGTGGGAACTGATTAGCTTGACCTAACATAGCTACGCCAGCTTGTTGCAGGATTTGGTTACGGGTCAGTTGCGCCGTCTCCTTCGCGAAGTCTGCGTCTTGAATCTGAGACCGAGCAGAGGTCAGGTTGTAGGACGAAGACTGCAGGTTCGAAATGGTGGAACCAAATCGGTTTTGGAGAGCACCTAACGTAGCCCGCTGGGTATTGATGGTGTTGATAGCGTTATCGACACTCGAAAGGGCTTCTGAGGCACCGGCCTGCGTACTCAAGTTAACGTCACTTAGGGCACCACCAGTTCTCGTACCACCGTAGGTACCTACTCCCATGCCCAAATGGTCAACACCAGCGACATCATTGATACCTGCGGAAATGCTAAAGGACTTTCCAGAGGTTAAGGTCAAACCCCCGTAGTAAGATTTCTTCGCCAGCTCTAATCCGGTACCTGCTGATGTCAGATTGCCTGTTACGCTAAGCATGATATTTCTACCATCCGCTGCGGACAGACGAACACCGTAGGTCTCGGTTCCCATATCCGTAGCAATAACACCTGTCCGGTTAGAGACTGCATTAATCGCTTTGACTACGTTTTGACGGGAGATAGCCGTACTTGCGCTCGTAGTTAATATGGTATCGGTAGTAACACCGTTGATTACCAAGTTTCCTGTAGTGGTTGCCCCTCCTGCCATTGCAGTTCCACGAACTGAGGTTGCATTGGCATGCGCAGTAACACCTGTGACAGAAGTTAGGCGGTTAATTGCAGCAGCCTTGGCAATTGCACTAGCACTTTTTGCAACGTTGGAGGCAGTATCATCACTATCCAACGAATTCCCGACAAGGGTTCCATTGATCCTGAAGTCACCAGTCGAAAATTTGGATGTCCGATCGGTAAAGTCTGCTCCGGAGTCGCTTGTTTGCTGATTAGAGGCGTACGCCGTCTGAGGCCCGTAGGTACCCTTGGTGAAACCAGCGTGCGCGATGTTGCCAGAGCCTTCGTTGACGTTAATGTCTTTGGTAGACGACAAGGTATAACTACCAATAAAGACACCTGTCTTGACTCCAGTAGTAGAACTTAGAACGCCACCAGCAGCAGCAGTAGTAGTAACCTGGATGTTCCTGCCATCTGTTGCTTTCAGGACTACGCCTTCGTAGTCATTTCCTGTATCAACTGCAGTAACACCTGTCTGGCCAGTCTTTGCATTGAACGCACTTACTATGGACTGTCGAGTAGCAGCGTTATTACTTGCGGTTGACGTGGTAATAGTTGCGCCGTTGACTATGAAGGTGACACTCGCGGAAGCTGCAGCAGTCATGCTAACACCCTTAGCCACATTCGTGTTTACCGTAGCAGTGACTCCAGTCTGCGCAGAAGATTTGTTAATAGCCGCCGCTTTAGAAATGGAAGAAAGATTCTTGAATATGCTAGAAGCTGCGTCATCTACGGTGCTAGGCACGGCGATCGAAACACCGTTAACGACAAGGTCTCCATCGGCAATGGCCAAAGTACTGTAAGCACCAGCAGCAGTCGTCGCGCTCTGAATGTAGCCTTGGCGTGAGGAGATAGAGCTGGTATCTGTTACACCCAGCTTGCTAGTACGCACGCTCCCAATGCCAACCGCCAAAGTTTGGTGCTCATTGGCACCAATTTGGAAGTTTTGGTTCTTAAAAGAACCATCTAACAACTTGATCCCGTTGAAGTTGGTCTGTGCTGCAATTCGATCAATTTCAGAGGTAAGTTGCTCGGTTTCGGTTTGGATTGCGACGCGGTCAGTATCAGTCACCGCGGCGTTCGAGGATTGGACTGCCAGCTCACGCAAACGTTGTAAAGAAGAGGTGATGTCGTTTAACCCACCTTCTGCAGTTTGGGCAAGGGAAATACCGTCATTGGAGTTGCGCACGGCTTGATCAATGCCGCGCACTTGGGCAGTCATGCGCTCGGAAATGGACATCCCCGCTGCGTCATCCTTGGCACTGTTGATACGCAATCCAGAAGAAAGGCGTTGTAGCGAGGTGGTGAGGTCTCCCTGGCTCTTGGTTAAATTCCGTTGTGCATACAGGGAAGATACGTTCGTGTTGATTACGCTTGCCATGACTGCTGCTCCATAAAGTGCCCCACAAAGACTAACTTCATAGGGGCTAGGGTACTCTACATCTGTCGGCGGCCTCAAAATCCGCCTTCGCTTCAGTTAGAGTTATCGTTTCAAAGAGCAGAAACTTTAACGTACTTCTACAAAAACTTGATGCCTAGGGTTCCAAAGAAGATTTTGGTGTCCTAATGGCAAACGATTGTCGAGTAGGTGAACCTATTTTGTCCTGAAAGTAAGCAATCGTTTTTTGTAAACCTTCCTCTAGGGGAATCATAGGCTCCCACCCGAGGTGAGTTTTAGCCAATCGGATGTCTGGTCTTCGCTGTTTTGGGTCATCAGAAGGCAATGGCCGAAACGTTAGAGCAGATCGAGAGCCCGTCAACCGAAGGACAACCTCTGCCAGCTCTCGCATAGAATACTCACCGGGGTTCCCGATGTTCACAGGCCCCGTGAACCCAGGGGGAGTCCCCATCATCCGCATCATGGCTTCGATCAGATCATCTACGTAGCAAAAAGAACGAGTCTGTGTTCCTTCCCCATAAAGAGTCAGGTCTTCACCACGTAATGCTTGCACGATGAAATTACTCACGACGCGACCATCATCGGGGTGCATCCGAGGCCCATAAGTATTAAATATCCGTACGACCTTAACATCTACTTTGTGCTGCCTAACATAGTCGAAACAAAGCGTTTCAGCACACCTTTTTCCTTCGTCGTAACAGCTTCGTAGGCCAATGGGATTGACCTTGCCCCAATAGTCTTCTGTTTGCGGGTGTACCTCTGGATCTCCGTAGACTTCAGAAGTAGAAGCCTGAAGGATACGAGCTCCTGTTCGTTTGGCCAAACCAAGCATATTGATAGCACCATGCACGCTGGTCTTAATCGTTTGGACAGGATTGAACTGGTAATGAATTGGAGAAGCAGGGCAAGCAAGGTTGTAAATTTCGTCTACTTCTACATATAAAGGAAAAGTAACATCGTGGCGCAACACTTCAAATTTTGGATGTTTGAGTAAGTGTTCGATGTTTTCTTTAGAACCAGTAAAGAAATTATCAACACAAAGCACCTCATTGCCTTCGCGTAACAACCGCTCGCTCAAATGAGAACCGAGGAAGCCTGCGCCTCCAGTGATTAAAATAGTTTTAGGCATTTTGGGGAACTCTGTGTGATCAACTCGATTTTTCTCGACAACCCCACGGCCAAAACCATGGCGTCTCTCAGCGATGCTTCTGTAAAGACCTAGAAGCGTCTGCCCCAACTCAGTTCAAGTTCCGTTTGGCTCATTTCTACAGAACCTGTCTGAGCACCCGAAAACATTGGATTAGAACCAGGCACGCGTTTGCTAAAAGCATGCATTAGAGAACCACTAATCTCGTCTTTTTCACTAATTCGGTAACTAAACCCACAGGTAACGTGATCTTGAACTGTGGCAGGTGCCAATAAATTAAAGAAAGCGTTGCTCCCATCAAACACCTTTGTAGCATGGGCGTACCCTCCTCGTAAAGTAAGATCAGTGCTATACCTCCATTGAACACCCAATTTATAAATATCCTGGTCTTTCCAGCCAAAACCGAGTCCGTCAGCTCCTCCCAAATTAAACTGAGGCGAATTGGGCAAATTGGTGTTAGACAAGGAACGAATGTCGCTATACCAAATCTTTTGATAGTCAAGAACTAACGTAATGTTTGGA
>CAUYTX010000462.1:0-11795 GCA_963575665.1 Gammaproteobacteria bacterium
TTTGCGCCTTTCCATACACGAATATACTTGACCATTGTTAATAGTGTCAATGTATAGCTTTTGAGCCTTAACACGGTGCGGAAACCATACGTTTTCAGCTTCGGTCAATACCTCACGCCATGAGGACATATCTTGTCTAATCCGTTGTAGCTGAATAGGGGAAATGTAATTGGCTAAATTCTTATTTAAAGCTTCGTTACTACTTGTCTTTTTTAGGAATGGACTTGCAGATTGCCACCACTGACTTAATTTACTATCTTGTGCCATTTTTTAGTATTGGTTTTTTATTTTAGCATTTCCTCCAAATCTTATGCGACTGCCTTGCAATGGTTGTACTTGTGGAATGTCGGGGGTAATGTCGTTACCGTCTGCGCATGATTGCAACCATCCTAATGCGCTATAAGTCGGATATAATAATCGGCTTTTTGTTGCGATTATATCCTCATGTACGCCTTTGTATCGGTGTGTCCTTATTTCGGGTATGTTGCGGGGTGAAATACGAGCGTGAATATGATAAAGGGCAATATCAATACAAGTCATAAGTAACTTTTGATCTCTGTTGTCCCCTTGCGCCCAATAATTAGCATTCAATATGTCGGCTGTATTTGGCACTTCATAAGCTACACCGTTACCCCAATACTTTACACCGTTCATCGGATCGTCGGGGAAGATGTTTTGCACTTGGTTTGTGCCTGCAATGTTTATTTGAAGTACATCGCCATGGCTTAACAGTTGAGTTTGAACTTGGCACGTGTACACTTTGTTTTTGTAGAAAACTACATCACCAACGGCATACAATTGTAGGTAGTCGAATAACTGTTCGGGGTATACAGCATTGTAAATAGCGTACTGAACGCCTACCAGAGTCCAGTGATTTATATTGAACGGTTCGGCTATTGTGATAGATGTTGTACATTTGTAAACATTACCGTTTTGTAGTGTGTACGAATTTAAAGCGTATGTACTTGTGGGGATATATGCCGGTGCATCCAAATAAACTGTTTGACCAGCGTTGTAGGCTACTGGCGTGTATTTAACTATCGGATTGAAAGACTTTGAAATATCATACTTTTGACGTAGATAAGACTTACATTCTGCGACTGCTTCAAGTTGTGCGCTATCCAAAATAGAATAGTCGTTGCTTATGATTTGTAACAAGTTGTCACTTGCAATCTGTTTTTTGTAATCGCCTATAAATAAAAATTGATCTGTCATATTTTAGTAGCTATTTTTGGATACGTTCTTTCCGATAAATGGAGCGGATACACGTCCGCCACGTAAATACTTGCTATAATCGTCTGCAAATGCGACTGTTGTTATATATCTGAGTGCGTCCGAACAATGCCCAAACTCTTCATAACTAACTTTCGTAATAGGATTTGTTTTCTTTGTTTTCTTGATTGTGCCGTCTGAATCTTCTAAAGCATATTGATAATCATAAATTGACTTCTTACAATTATCTCCAATGATTATATTTATTTCAATTCGACCAGAAAAACAATTGTTTATAAAGTCCCCAGATTGCTTGACGGACGGGTTAACGTTTTGTAGTCTTAATGTAGGCTTATAATCGATTAAATGATTCTTTATATCAGTGAAAAAATTCTCTCCTTTTTCCTTACCTGTATCCTCTTTTTTACTAGTCCTATCTCCATAAATGAATAATCCTTTTACTCTAGCTACCGGATATCGTTTTATAAATTCATTACAAACGTGCAAACGTCTATTCATTGGGTCGGGTAAACAAATTTCATCTATCTGAGTTTGATTTTTACCACTTATCTGCCAAACTAAACAAGTCATGTAAGGATTTATATTCTCATCAAATACCAAATGTATTGGTTGGTCTTCATTCCATTTGACTGTACGAATGTGAACGTTAGGATTAAAGTCTTTCCAAAACTCTCCGCCTGTTCTAAGCTTACCCCAATTACCTAAACCATAAATCTGATAATAAGCATTGTCAGTTTCTTTGTCTTTTTCAAAATCTGCAATAACGTGTTGGTCTACAAAACCACCTATTAACTCCCCATCTTTCCACCGACCAACAATGTAAACATTATCAAGGTAGTTAGTTTTTAGTACAATTGTGTTACCTGACTTATTAACCCAATACCCCGATATATCGCTTTCAACTTCGATTAAATGTTCTAAATCAAATACGTTAGTTTTTAACCAGTGTTCTTCTGATATTGGGTTGAAAATACCAATTATCTGTTGACCTTTTTTACCCCTTAAACGTTTTTTAATCTGCTTTAAATCAACTTCATCAAATTGGCTTATTTCCTCTAAAATAACCCTTTTAAATCCTGTTATACCCTTTACTTTTTCGCTATCATCTAAACCTCTAAACCTACAAAATGCGCCCGTTAGATTGCACTTGATGAAGTTTGTTTGTATTGTAAAGTATTGAGTAAGTCCCCAATCATTGATAATATTTTTGAAGTCTTGAAAAATAGAATCTTTTATGTCAACTGCAAATTTTCGCATTATCAGTGCGCTACTTGTCGGGTCTGATAACATTTCAGCTATCTGCAATTGAACCAGTGAGAAAGTCTTAGATGCTGACGAACCACCGTACACCCAAATAAACCTTATATCTTCATTATGATATGCTTTTTGTAAATGCCAATATACATTATTGAAAAGTAAAGGGTTTATATCAATCGTCAGTGTCTTTGCTTCCATACCCTATCTTAATAGTTAATGGCGCACCATCTACACCGCTTATTTCTTGTTGAATTTTATCGCCATACTTCTTGGGATTCATTCTTGATACAACCCATTTACGGGCATCTATTTTTAAACGCCTATGATCTGCCATATCCCCAATCTTACGTTCTATACCTTGTGGTTTTTCTGTGATTGTAATTCCCTCCTCCTGTGTGTCGGCTATGTCTATAATCTCCTCAAACAGAACATCTGACCTTATTTCTCTCGCGTAGTTATAAAGATTTTTTAGGTCATCATCTTCAAAAATCCAATTATAGAAAGATACTAATGATATATCACTATCCTTAACAGCTTTATTGAATGATATTTTATCTTCAATAACTCTATTACAAATATCAGTGAAAATTATCTTTCGTTCATCTTTTGAATACATACTATTTCTTAGTTATTTAAAAACGCAAATATACACAATCTTTTATAAAATTCCAAAAAAAAACGGGTAAAACTATTCTCGCGAACTATTTTACCCTAAATTATTATGTTCAACTAAATAAAAAAAAGTGTCAAATGTAAAGGGGAGTTTATCGCACTCCCCAATTTTCGTTTTAAACTGCCATTCTTAATGACGGTGTAAAAAAATTGATAAATTTGTCATTTACGACTAACAAAATTCTCTTTCTACCCTACTCTGTTTGCAATCAAAACCAAGCACCCCCGTTTTTACAACTTATAGATAGTTGTCACTGCCGTACTAACGCGACGGATTAGCGAATTATAACTGGTAATTTGTTTCAATAATTTTTTAGTATCCTACCACAAGAAATATCTCTAACAAATTGATATTTCACATCAAATAAAATAGATATAGATTTTAAAGATTTTTCTTTTTTATCTATTTCATTTTTTATTTCTTTTGCTTTTTCTAAACTAACATTTGTATTTTTTGGATAATGCCCTTTTTCAAAACCAATATGACTTATAAATAAACGCCCTTTTTTAGAGCAATCAATCATATTTTCACTTTGAGTTCCTAAAAATAAATGTTCAGGATTTACGCAATTTCTTACATCACATTTATGACATACAAATAATCCATTATCAATACTACCATTATGATATTCATAAGATAGTCTATGTGATTGAATTACTTTTTTATTTTTCCTAAATGCACCATAACCATTACGCTTTGCCCCGATCCATAACCAACAAGTGTCAGTTTTTTGTACTTTACTAAAAAAATTTTTCATATATTTTTGCTTTAAAAGTTCATACAAAGATACACATAAACTTTTAAATTACCAAACGTCGCCACGTGGAGGCATATATGATTCGACATTTTGGAGGTGGAGGGAGTCGAACCCTCGTCTTGCATACTTTCAAATAAACATCAACGAACTTTGTTTGTGGAACATATAGGACTTGAACCTACAACTTTCTGAATGCAAATCAGATACTCTAGCCAATTGAGTTAATGCCCCTAATAACGGCTTACCCGTTAGCATCAATCTACAACTACCCGAATGAAAGGCGATGACATTTTATAGTGCAGAAATAATGACATAGACTACAACGGCACTTTTACGACTGCAAATATACTACATTTTCCTGTTAATAGGTATTAATAAAATAAAAAGATAGTGAAAAATAAATAGACAATAAGCCTTGCAAAAATAGTTCTAATTATTTATTATTACATCATAAAATAATATAATTATATATTATTAACATTAGTCAGTACTCAAAAGTACGCAAAATAAGATAAAACAACGATAAAATATTTATTAACTAATTGATTAACAGTATAATAAAAATAAAAACGATAAAATGGTGTTCAGAATAATTCCACATGAGGAAATAGAAAAAATATATAGAATAATATAAAATAGACATAAAAAAATATATTATACACATAGAGAGTATAGGGACGTTTTTGCGTTTTTGCGTTGTTTTCCTGTGTTCATCGTTGTTCTAAGCATTTTTCAATATTTTTTTTGTGTACTGAAAAGTACTTTTTAAAAAAAAATAGACTAAAGTAGTATCAAATTTGAAAAATAGTATTATATTTGCATCGCTTAAATAAAGCATCCGAAGTAGGACTCGGCAAAAGAATTAATAGAACCCTTTCAATTAGGTGCAGAAGTCCTACCTGCCCTTTTTGGAGGGGTTCTGTCATTTTATAAATTATGAATAAAGTCGATTTTTTCAAAGACATTAAAACAACTATTCCACAAGCTACTGTTAAAGGAGTATCTTTTTATCTTGACAGAATTAAAAACGGTTCTAGTAAGAAAACAGTTGAATCATTAAGAATTGAAACGGCAAAAGAGAAAAAGGCTCTTATTAAATCTACTTTGCCAGTTGTTTGCTTTGCAGGAACATTTACAAAACGATGCAAAACAAGCCTTAAAAAAGGTAGTGGATTGCTTATACTTGACTTTGACCATGTCGACATTGAATCTACGGTTGAGAAATTAAAATCAATTAAAGAATGTTTTTCGTGTTGGGTTTCTCCATCCGGTGACGGTGTAAAAGCTTTGATAAGAATACAAACAGTTTCTAGTGATGATGAATATAAATTTATTTATAAAGATTTTTGCGCTAACAATTCAATCGATTGTGATACGAGCGGATCAGATATAAGTAGGGCGTGTTATGAGAGTTATGATGAAAATATCTACATAAACGATAATGCAGAAATTTACATTCCAAAAGAATTACCAATTTCAAAAGAAAATATAGACTTAGGATGTCAGACAAACATACCACTTACAGACACAAATGAAATTGCAAATAAGCTAATAAAATGGTTCAATAACAAATTTGACAATAAGAGCCGAAATTCAAGCCTTTATAAGTTAGCAATAGCATTTAACGACTTTGGGGTAGATAGTTCGACAGCGAGCCGCTATTTACTAAAATTTGAGCAAAAAGACTTCAATTCTAAAGAGATTGAAAGTCTAATTAATTCAGCTTATAAAAACACTGCTAATTTCGGCACACGACAATTTGAAAATGTAGCAATAAAAAAGAAGTTGCACGGTCATGTATTATCAGGAAGAAAAAAGGAGGATATAAAAAAAGAATTTCCAAACATAAAAAATATAGATATTGAAATTGAATTGATACAAAGAAGTATCAATATAGAAAAGTTTTGGGAATCAAACAGTAAAGGCGATTTAGAAATAAATCCTTTTTTATTGAAGAAATTTATTGAAAGTTTAGGTTATTTTAAGTACTACCCAAACGGAAATCAAAAGACTTTTATTTTCATAAAAAAAGAAGATAAGTTTATCGACATGGTTTCTGAATTTCAGATTAAAGATCACATTTTAGATATTCTAGAAAATAAAGGAGAGATAGATGCTTTTAATTTGCTTGCAGATAAGACAAGGGTATTCGCAAATAATTACTTGTCAATGCTTGCCACTGCCGAAATATCGATAGAAAAAGACACGGAAAAATATGCCCTACTTTATTACAGAAATATAGTTTTAAAAGTTGAAAAAGAGAAAGTATCACAAATAGACTACAATACTTTGAATGGTTTTGTATGGAAAAATTCTGTAATTGATAGAGATTATATTGATGTTGACCATCATACTAGCCAGTTTAGGAGTTTCTTATGGTTCTGCGGAGGGCAAAAAACAGATAAGTACAACACATTAAAATCAATAATTGGGTACTTACTTCATAGTTACAAATCGAGTGCCACAAACAAAGCTATCATTCTAAATGATATGACAATTTCAGATACCCCCAACGGTGGAAGTGGTAAGGGATTGATTACAAATGCACTTTCGTATATGAAAAAAGTATCTATAATTGACGGTAAAACATTCGATTTTGCAAAATCATTCCTATTCCAAACAGTAAATGCAGACACCCAAATAATAGCTTTTGATGATGTTAGAAATAACTTTGAGTTTGAGAAGCTATTCAGTATAATAACCGAGGGAATAACTATTGAGTACAAAGGAAAAGATGCAATTAAGATACCATCAAAAGACAGTCCAAAGATTTTAATATCCACAAACTACACAATAAAATCAGATGGAGGATCATTTGAAAGGCGTATGTTTGAAATTGAAATGTCAGACTTTTTTAATTCAAACAACAGCCCGCTTGATCATTTCGGGAATATGCTTTATGATGATTGGGACGAAAAAGAATGGACTTATTTTGATAGGTTTATGATCAACTGTTTGCAGTACTTTTTAGAAAATGGATTGATAAAGTCGAAATCTATTAACCTTAAAGAGCGTAAATTCATAAACGAAACTAGTATAGAATTTCACGAGTTTACGATTAAAGAAAAGCAAATAAAACATAACCAAAGACTAAATAAACAAGAGCTTACAACAACTTATAACTACCATTTTTCTGATGCAAAGTATAGTGTAAGCACCCGAACGCTTCAAAAATTTATACGAAAATATGCTGAATTTATAGGTGCTAACTATTCAGACGGGAACCAAAACGGAATGAGATGGTTTTCTATTGAAGATGGAAAAGATGAGGTTATTGATTTAATGCCTTTTTGATTATGGAACTAAGAAAAAAAATAGACTAAAGTATTGTTTATTCATAATAAATTAGTACATTTGTATTAATAATTACGGCTCGACACCAAGTAATTAACCTTATAGCCCTTTTTCATTGATTAGGAAGTCGAGCCCCTATGATTTGATTAAGGGCATTTTTATTATTATGAATACAGAAATAGAAGTTTGGAAAGATGTTATTGGTTATGAAAATTCTTATCAAGTTAATAACTTAGGTAGAGTAAAATCATTGGATAGGTATGTAAATACTTACAATGGTTTAAGATTAACTAAAGGAATTATTTTAAAACAAGGTTTTGATAAAGATGGATACTGTAAAGTTAATTTAAAAAATAATTCTATCGGCAAATCATCACGTGTTCATAGATTAGTATGTGAATCATTTTTAAAAAACAGTGAAAATAAGCCACATGTTAATCATATTAATGGCATAAAGAATGATAATACATTATTTAATTTAGAGTGGTGTAGCCTATCAGAAAATAGAGTACATTCATATAAAACTGGATTACAAAACGGATTAAATAGAAGAGGTGCAAAAAATAATTTTGTAAAACTAACAATTGAAAATGTAAAAGAAATAAGAGCAATGTATAAAAAAAGAGTCATAACTCAAAAAATGCTTGCTAAAAAATTTAATGTAACTCAATCGTGTATTCATTTTATTTTAAAAAATAGAAATTGGAATTATGAATTTAACTCTTAGAGATTATCAAAAACAATCAATCAGCTCCCTTAGTAAAGGATTTAGACAACACAAAAGACAAGTGTTGTGCCTTTCTACGGGAGCTGGTTAGAACGGTAAAACAGTTATTTTCAGTAGTATAGTTTTAGAAGCTGCGAAAATAGGTACAAGTGTTTTAGTACTTACACATAGAACAGAACTTTTTGAGCAAACATTTAATACTATTGAGAAACACGGAATACCAATACAAAGGATTGAAGCAAAAAATAAAATACTTGAATCAGGTTGTTTAGTTTCGGTTGCAATGGTTGAAACGTTGGAGCGTAGACTTAAAAAAGGTTTTGAATTGATCCCGAAACTAATTATAATTGATGAGGCTCACTTCGGGAATTTTTCAAAGATTATTGATTATTTTGATAGTAGTTTTGTTATTGGTGTAACAGCTACCCCAGTAGGCAAACACTTTCATAAATACTACACAAACATAGTTGAACCAATTACACTATCTTCATTGATTGAACAGGGCTTTTTGTGTAATTATAGAGGCTTTCAGATGCAAAACGATTTATCGAAAGTAAAAAAGAAAGCAGGAGAGTTTGACGAAAAAAGTATGTTTGATGCTTTCGATACTCCAGAACTTTATGCAGGAGTTGTAAAAAGCTATATTGACAAAGGCTTAGGAAAACAAGCAGTAGTATTTAATTGCAATATCGAGCATAGTAATAACACGGCAATGATGTTTAATAATAGCGGAATACAAAGCTATTCAATAACAAGCCATACAAGCAAAGAAGATAGAGAACAAATACTTTCAGATTTTAAAGATAGAAAGTTCAATGTACTTTGCAATGCTTCAATCTTAACTACGGGTTGGGATTATCCACCGCTTGAAGTTGTAATTGTCAATCGTGCCACTTTATCACTTCCGTTATGGTTGCAAATGTGTGGTCGTGGATCTCGTATATATCCAAATAAAAAAGAATTTATAGTTTTAGATTTTGGACGTAATCATGACAGGCATGGGATGTGGTCGGATGACAGAGAATGGAGTTTAGAACCTCCAAAAGAAAAAAAAGAAAAAGCTTCACCAATTAAAGAATGCCCTAACTGTTTTGCAGTATTACCACCTAGAATAATGATTTGCGAGTATTGCGGTTATGAATTTGAAGTAAAAGAAAAAGAACTCATAGGTGATGGCGTACTTATTGAAGTAATCAAAAGAGAGTTATGTGGCAAAATGGTTTCAGAACTAACAATCGACGAACTTATAATCCTTGAAAAAATAAAAAGATTAAAATCATCTTATGTTATTAGAGTAATGAGAAATAGAGGGTTGGAGGCTTTATGTTTTTACGCAAAAAGAAAAGGTTATAAAAGTTATTGGGTTACAATTCAAAATCAAAATACAGATACTAACTACACAAATTTTAGAATATGACAGAAAGTAAAATACAAGGTGAAATTATTAGATTTTACCGTAACACAAAGTGCCTAAAACATCACGTCCCCCGATGCCTTATTTTTTCAGTCCCCAATGATGGTAAGAATCCACAGGAACAGGCTTGTAAAATAGCCACTGGGTTAATGAGCGGTGTGAGCGACTTAATAGTAGTGAATGAAACAGGCGTACACTTCATAGAAGTAAAGGACTCAAAAGGCACTCAAAAGCCAAAACAGATGGAATTTCAGTATGCAATAGAGCAACTAGGCTTCAATTACCACTTAGTAAGAAGCCTCGAGCAGTTTAAATTAATTAATTTATAAAGAAAATGAAGAAAATAAAAATTTGTAATCTTTATAGTTGTCTTGGGGGGAATAGAGCAAAATGGGATGAAGTATCCGATATTGAAGTTACAGCTGTAGAACTTGACCCGGAATTAGCACGAATGTATCAAGAACGATTCCCAAATGATACGGTAATTATAGCGGACGCACACCAATACTTGTTAGACCATTACAAAGAGTTTGATTTTATATGGAGTAGCCCACCGTGTCCAAGTCATTCGAGAGCTGCAATAGGAAGTCGAAAAAGTGATAAGAGTAATCACAAGCCTTTATATCCTGATTTTAAACTTTATGAAGAAGTTATTTTTTTACAAAATTACTTTAAAGGAAAATTCTGCGTTGAAAATGTTATACCGTATTACGAGCCACTAATTCCGGCCCAAAAAAGAGGTAGGCATTTGTACTGGACTAATTTTAATTTGCCAACTGAAGTAAGCAAAAGAAAATCGGTATCAATGGAATCTAAAAACGAAGTTCAAAAGTGGTGCAAATTCCATGAATACGACTTTACAAAGTACAAAGGAGAGCAAAGAGTTGATAAAATAGCTCGTAATTTAGTAGATTTTGAAGCAGGTAAAACAATTTTTGAAAGAGCAATGAACATTCAAAAAGAAAGTAAAGATACACAACAAACATTATTTGTCTAAACATTCCCCTAAAATTCCTAACAATCCTTAATTTATTTTGTTAAATTATTTTTAGGCTGTATCTTTGACGTATTAACTAAATAAAACGAAAAATTATGAACATTACTTATCATTTATCAACAGAAGAATCAGAATTTGCGAATTGTGTTAGTATAAAAGATTGTGGAGATATAGTACAATTCTTTTACACAAGTGAAGAAACAGACGAAGAAGTTTATTTAGGTTTTACTCAAAAGAAAAACTTTATTCTTTTGGCAAAATCTACTTTAAGCCTATTACTAAATAATTAACCACTAACTCCCACGCTATCAATAAGGTAACGGTGGATAAACAACTAAATAAAAAAAATATGAAAACAAAAATCGAAATCCGTTCTATATTTGGTAAACTATTATTTGAATTTGAAAAGGAAAATAATACCATTAAAGATACAGTTGAAGAGGCTGTAAAACAATATGCTAACTTGAGATCTGCTAACTTGAGATATGCGGACTTGACATCTGCTAACTTGAGATCTGCTAACTTGAGATCTGCGGACTTGACATCTGCGGACTTGAGATCTGCTAACTTGAGATATGCGGACTTGACATCTGCGGACTTGACATCTGCGGACTTGACATCTGCGGACTTGACATCTGCGGACTTGACATATGCTAACTTGAGATCTGCTAACTTGAGATATGCGGACTTACCTATTTTTTGCAAATGGTCGCATTCAATACAAGATGGAAATATCCGCATTGGGTGCAAAATTAAGTCTATTGAAGAATGGGAATCGTTTTTTGATTCCGATGAAGAATTTGAAACAAAACGAGATACGCAAGATTTCAAACAAATTCGTGCGGTTTTTGAGAGTTATAAAGCCTATTCAAACGCATTAAATTCATAATCATGAAACCAAAAGACTTAATCCGATACGAGAATCAATTATTTGTAGTACTTGAAATTTTACCAAATGGTAATATCGGTGCAATGCGTTTAGAAGATGAAGAAAAGTACATTTTAAGACCTAACGAAGTAGTTATGGTACAAAGATACCAAAGAGATATTTCAGACCTTTCAAACGCTTTATATTTCGGATTAGACTAATTAATTACCCCCTCCGTTATCAATCAGGTAACGGAGGATAAACAACTAAATAAAAAAATTATGACACAATTAGAAAAAATTAAAAGTATTAAATTAGAAAAAACTGAAAAAGGTTTTTATGATGGCGGTTATCTTTATTTGGATGGCTGTACCTCCTTGACCTCACTACCTGATAACGTAACTGTCGGCGGTTATCTTTATTTGCGAGGCTGTACCTCCTTGACCTCACTACCTGATAACTTGACGGGGGGGGGGGGGGTGGCTGTTGGGGTTGGTGGCCGGGTGGGGGGTTGGTGGGTGGGGTGGGGGGGGGGGGGGGGGGGGGGGGGGGGGGGGGGGGGGGGGGGGGGGGGG
>CAUYTX010000463.1:0-11549 GCA_963575665.1 Gammaproteobacteria bacterium
CTATCATGTTCTTGATCTTTGTAACCATTCTACCATAGCTTTGCTATAGTTGTTTCTTGTTTACTAACAATAGGATTGCTTATAGGTTCTATAAACTCAGAGGTGTTTTTTACTTGGGTTACGCAAGACTTGTTACCTCAATTATCTAGCAGTTGTGTGATTGTAATGGATAATGCAGCTTTTCATAAACGTTTAGATATTCAAAAAGCTATTAGAGACACGGGGCATGCCTTAATGTTTTTACCATCTTATTCACCTGATTTAAATCCTATTGAACACAAATGGGCACAATCCAAAGCGGTCCGTAGACAGAAAAATTATTCTATTGATTCCCTTTTTTCTGACTATGTTCTTTGATCATTTTATTTCGGATTATTTATAGTTTGCGTCTTGTAATCCTTCCCGCTACGAGTGAGACAGCAATCCATGCCCAAATGGGTATATCTCCAAGCAGTGAGTACGGAGTCGTCCCGGCCATGGGTTGCACTTCGTCCGTCAGAGCGTAATCTTGGAAAATTGGAGAACGTGATCGAATCTTCCCGTTTGCATCAATGAAAGCCGAGATTCCCGTGTTGGTACCGCGTAATACCCAACGTCCAGTTTCAAGCGCGCGCATTTGAGTTATTTGCAGATTTTGATACGGGGCAAGTGAATTCCCAAACCACCCATCATTACTCACGTTTAATAAAACTTCTGCTTTTGGTAAAGCTACTGCAATTTCTTTTGGAAAAGCAGCTTCGTAGCAAATCGAAAGGCCAAACCAATGGCCTGCCAATAACATTAGTTTTTGATCTATGGGACCATGGCTAAAATCAGACATCGGAGCTTGAAAAAAACTAACCAATGGTTTGAGTTCTGCCTTGAAAGGCAAAAATTCACTAAATGGGACTAAATGAGATTTGAAATAAAATGCAGGATCCGGAAGACGAACCAACGCATTGTAATAGCGCATTGGATCTCCTGGCGCAGTGTTTGGGTCTAAAAACGGAAGTCCAATCAACAATTCACTGCCTTGTTCATGTGCCTCTTCTGAAAAAGAAGTTAAAAACTTAGCAGCTTGGTGATAGAACACTGTTAAGGCATTTTCTGGCCACACAATCAATGGTGTGCCAATGTGGTCTCTCGTCAGCTCAATATATTTTCGAATCGTAGAAATTCGTTCTTCTGGATCCCAACGCACTTGCTGAGGAATGGCTGCCTGGAGAAGAGTAACCTTAAATGGAGATCCATTGGGGATTGTCCATTCTATTTTTGATAAGTACCAAGCAGAGCTAAAAATTAGAAATAAAACGGTTCCCCAAACTGTTCGAATAAATCCAGTTTTTTCCCTCCAAAGGCATAAAAGAAGTCCTCCCGTTGCCGCAGTGGTAAAAGAAACTCCAAACATACCAACAATGGGTGCAAATCCACGCAGTGGGGACTCCACTTGACTGTATCCAAGAGAGAGCCATGGAAACCCTGTGAATAACCAACTTCGAAGAATCTCCAAGGCGACCCAAATTGCAGGAAAAGTTAAAATAGCATGGGTGGATCGGTCTCCAGGAAAAAAACGAGCAAAAATATATCCTTGTAAGGCAGGAAAGATCGCTAAAACAGCAACAAAAATAAAACTCAACAAACCTGCAAGCCAAAAAGACACATGACCCATGTCATGAATACTAATAAAGAGCCAACTGACCCCGACACCAAAGAAAGCTAATCCGAACCAATAACCATTCCGAAAGGCTTGGTTTGGGCTAACGTCCTCACAAAATAAATAAAGAACTGTGGGAGCTATAAAACCAATGGGGAAAAGATTTGTTGGCGCAAAGGCCGATGGAAAGATGGCACCTGCAGCCAATAGAAGAAACGAATTCCAACGAGTGGTCACCTATTTACTCTTGCATAATATTTTGTAGTTCCGCTGGACTTACCTGTAACAGATAAAGTCGGCGGACATCTGCTCGCATGATCTTAAAAGTCAATCCTTCCATCGTAACTTGCTCTCCTTTTCTTGGCATTCTTCCAAAAGAATTAAGAACTAAACCACCAACCGTGTCAAAATCTTCATCATTGAAATGGGTTTCGAAGTATTCGTTAAAGTCGCAGATCCTAGCAAGTGCATTTACCAAACAATGTTTGTTTGTTTGAGGAATAATGTAGTTATCCTCTTCATTATCATGCTCGTCTCCAATGTCACCTACGATTTGTTCTAACACATTTTCGATGGTCACTAAACCAGAAACACCACCGTATTCATTCACGACGATAGCCATGTGGCTGCGGCGTGCACGAAACTCCTTAAGTAGCATACCCAACCGCTTGCTTTCGGGAACAAAAGCTACTGAACGTAAAAGATCTCGAACCTGAAAAGGAGTTTCCTCGGAATCATGAGAGAACAAACTACGCCTAAATAGTTCTCCCAATAAATCTTTGGCAAGCAAAATACCTAACACTTCGTCCCGATTTTCACCTACTACTGGAAAGCGAGAATGAGCAGATCCCACTATCAAAGGTAGAATTTCATCGAGAGTCGCATCTTGAGTAATCACTACCATTTGAGAGCGAGGAATCATGATCTCGCGAACTCTAGTCTCTGAAACCTGTAGCACACCCTCAATCATGTGCAAAGAATCAGGATCTAGGGCACCACGATCTACGGCGTCACGTAACCGTTCTCGAATTTCTTCTCGATCCTGAGGTTCTCCAGAAAACGCTTGACCGATTCGCCCAAACCAAGACCAAGGACTTACGCTATCGGGTATATGGTCTTCCTTCATTCAGTTCAGAATTATACAATGAAAATCAAGGTAATACATTTGGCTTATTCTATACGTGTGTCACAAGACTAGCAACTACCAAGGACGAGTTTCTAAAATTTGGCCGTTTTTCCGCGCTAACTCTCGTCGTTCTTCTACTTCAAATTGTCTTCTCAGTACTCGGCCCGGGTCTGCTTCTACGCGGCTCATCCATTGTTTTGCCAGTGCATCAGAAAGGCCCGCACCATTTTCTCCAGAGGTTTCGTCTAAATTTCCAAAAGAAGATTCTTGAGGTTTTTTTGAATCTGTTCCAGAGTCGAGTTTTTCTAAACGAGAAACCGTTTCTGTAGATTGAAGATCCATGGGGCGTTCTGCGGGTGTGGTTCCTTGAGAAGATGAATCCTTATTCTCGGTACTACCTAATTTTTCTGAATCTCCACGTAAGGTGTGCGCCTCCTGTTCTTTTGGCCCTTCTTTTACGGATACTTCTTCCCCTCCTACACTTTTTATTTCTTCACCAAGTTTTTTTCCAAGATTATTGTTCTGGTTACTGTTGGGATCTGATTGTTCATTTCCTATTTTCTTAGGAATTCCCTCTCCATGTGTATCCTTTTCAGAAATCTCCTTCCGCGTACTTTCAGTTTTTTCTAAGGAGTTCGTAGATTTTTCATGGTTACCATCCTTTCCAAACTTTGAATCTGGTTTCTCTTGGCCAGACGAATCCTCTCCGGATTTATTGGGGAGCTGCCCAGTGTCCTGCGATTCTTTAGTACCTACCTTTTGATTTGAGTCCTGACCCTCTTTTCCGGGAGAGTTTTCTTGATTGAAACCTTGATTCTGGTTTTCTGATTTCTTTCCTTCTTTCTTGTTTTCCTGCTGATCCTTCGATTTTTGTTCTTGAGACTTCTTTTCTTGGTCTTTCTTGTCTTGATCCTTCTTATCCTGATCTTTAGGATCTTTCTGGTCCTGTTTAGAGTCTTTTTGATCTTTTTCCTTGTCTTTATCTTTCTTTTCTTTCTGTTCTTTCTTTTCTTTCTTGGTTCCCTGCTCTTTTTTATCTTCTTTTTGAGGCTCGACTTTCGGAGGAGGACAGTGGTATAAAACCAAGTGAGATTTTGCCAAGGCTAAATTATGGCGAGCGTCTTCATGAGTAGATTCTATCCTGAGTACACGTTCGTATAAAACGATGGAACGTGCATACTCTTTTCTTTGATACTCGCTATTGCCCTGGTTGTAAAGAGAATCTATCAGAACTTCCGGTCGTTTAGACTGAGCAAACGCGGCCGCAGCCTCTTGGTATTTTCCGGCGCGATAAAACGCGACTCCTTTTCGGTAAGGATCCGAAAAAATAGACGCTGCAGATTCATAATCTTCGTGCTGGAAATTGAGGGTGGCCTGTTGCTCCGGCGTTTGAAACCACCCGGCGTGCACTCCTAAACTTGCGGTTAAAAATGCAACCACTAGACTACTCTTGCGCGACGTCTTTTGGGCACCTTCTTTGAGTTTCATGGAGATAGCAATCGTTCGTGATTCTCTATCTTTTTTTGGAGTCCGATCCGAGTGCGCAGTCAACCGTCATCTATGGCACTCTCTCTACGCACGTAAAATCGGTTTGCGGTTCTCAGGACATCATATTCCAACGGCACCTTCACCGCCAGCGTTTGGTGGTTGTCGCCCTCCACGCGCATTACTTCCGGGCCTACCGCCCGTAGCCGATGTTCAAGGGACACCAGAAACCTATGACCACTATAGTCGACTCCTTCAGAATTACAAGCCGTTTTTTCGGATCGAACGGCTCTAAAGCCTGCCGCACCCTCAAAAGCCGACCTCACCCCCGTCCTTTAGGGCAAGGAGGATGTCAAGAGAAAAATACTCTCGTGTAACTGCCAATTGTTGCTCGAAGGTATCTAAACGGTTGATCTCTGCGCGGTAAACAGCGGCCCCGGGCAAACCTTTGGCGTACCAAGCTAAATGTTTCCTAGCAATGAGTGCTCCTGTCTTGGCACCATAGAAATCATACAAGCTGGTGAGGTGTTCGAGGAGGGTTTCAAGCTTTTCTTTTGGAGTCGGTAAGTGCTCTCCCGTTTTTAGAAAATGATCAATCTCTTGAAACAACCAAGGGTGTCCACGCGCAGCCCGTCCGATCATGACACCATCTGCGGAAGTGTAGGAGAGCACCTCTTTGGCTTGTTCTGGAGTCTGAATGTCTCCATTAGCAACAACTGGTATGGACACCGTTGCCTTGATTGATCGAATGGTTTCATATTCAACACTTCCGGAATAAGCGCAAGCACGTGTCCGACCATGCACCACTAATGCTTGAACTCCGCATTCTTCTGCTATCTTGGCTACAGAAACCCCGTTTCGATTTTTGGTATCCCAACCGGTTCTAATTTTAAGAGTGACTGGAACATCCACTGCACTGACCACAGAAGTAAGAATCTGGGCAATTTTAGATTCATCCTTGAGCAATGCAGACCCCGCGGATACTCCACATATTTTCTTGGCTGGGCAACCCATGTTGATGTCGATGATGTCGGCACCTTGATCTACGTTGTAACGCGCGGCTGTTGCCATTTGCTCTGGATCAGATCCAACCATCTGAACAGAACGTGGGAATGGTTCACTGGTGTGATCCGCTCTCCGAAGAGTTTTGACGCTTCCCCAAAGCAAAGAGTGTGAAGAAACCATTTCCGAAACAGCTAATCCCGCGCCAAACCTTCGGCACAAAACCCGAAATGGCCGATCTGTGACCCCAGCCATTGGTGCCAATAGCACATTGCTCGAAAGTGTGTACTGCCCAATTCTCATATTTTAGAAATTTCTGAAAAAAGGGAAAGGGAATAAGCACTGATCCTATTTGCTAAACTCCTTGGGTTTTCTTGAAAATACTCCTTTAGGGTTTCAAGGTGATGGCAGTGCAGTGTTTCTTGATCGCAAACCATGGTTGCGGCATCAAATGCCAAAATCTCATCAGTAAACTCTTCCCAAGTTTTGGTAGATATAATCTTACGGTACAACTTCTCTACCCACTCTTGATTTTCTATGGTTTCCTGATGAGGACTACTTGCAAGATAATTTTCTATTTTCTTGCAAAAGTGCTCTAACCTCTCTTTTAGAACGACATGTTCATTTTGCACTGCCTGAAGGATGTAATCTCTTGCCAGATAAGGAGCTAAAACCTTTTCGACCCAACCCTGAATGAAAGTGTTAGCCCACGTCATCGCTTCCTCTAGTTCTTGCCGTTTTTGTTGCAGGTGAGCTAGTTTTTCTTCTATTGTAGAGGTATCTTGTTTTTTGGCAAATAACTGTTGAAACCAACTTTTCTTCTCTGGAATAACAAAAATTTTGATTTCGGTACGATTTTCTTGAAGAAGAATCGTAAGAGATTGGACGGTTTCTACCCAGGAGTCTAAAACGCTTTCTACACATTTTTCAATAGAAGTGGAGACTCGAAAATGTGCCTCTGCTGCTAGAAACGTAGAAACACAAAGCCGAGCAATCTTTTGACGAGTGGGCAATGTTTCCGGTGCTTTCTCCATTCGTGTGACCATGTCTCGAACCGTGGTCAGTGGATTAAAAGGGCTTAACGGGAGGTTGGACAATACTTTTGTTACTGCAAATTGTTTTCCAATTTCGTTTTGGAGGTAGGCAGCTGCAGTTTTAGCAAAAAAAGTGCGACACAATGCCTGATGTAGATTATCCCAAGCAATCTCCATTCTCTGAAGAAAAATAGAGCCTGCAGAAAACCGACCTGAAAAAAGTAACATATTTTCTAAAACGGAACGTTCGCCTTCGCAACAAGAGTCAATGGTTTCTTGTGCGTATTTTTTAGAAACCTTTTTTGAAATTTCTAGGGATTCCAAAAAAACAGAGCGTTTCTTTTCCAACGCTAAAGTGGTGTTAAGAATGATCTCAGTCGGTGGAATCGTTTTTAGGATCGGGATCAAGATTTCCCGAGAGGCTGCTAAAACTGTTTTTACGTCTTTTGTAACCTTTTCGGAAAGGGTAGTTGGTAGGTTGTCTTCTGCTACGAAACCTTTTTTAAAGACTTCCCTTTGAAACTGACCAGCCAGTTGGGCTGTTACAGGTGCTAGAGACATGATATCCACCCCGTGCTACACTTTGAAAAAAGTATAGGTTTAATCTTTCGTATGCCACCTGATGTAAATGACCGTTTGTTGCGTGTTTTGCGACACCAACCCGTAGACTATACCCCAATTTGGCTGATGCGGCAGGCAGGACGTTACCTCCCTGAGTATCGAAAAACGAGAGAACGCGCGGGAGATTTTCTCACGCTCTGCAAAACACCAGAGTTGGCATGTGAAGTGACTTTGCAGCCCATCACGCGCTTTCCTTTGGATGCTGCCATTCTGTTTTCTGACATTTTAACCATTCCGGATGCCATGGGTCTTGGGTTGTACTTTGTGGAAGGAGAAGGGCCTCGGTTCCAAAAGCCTGTTCGTACCCTCGAAGGTATCCAAACCCTTCGGGTTCCGGACCCAGAGAGGGATCTAGGGTACGTCACAGCAGCGGTTCGCCTCATTCGGCACGAGCTGGCAGACCGAATCCCCTTGATCGGTTTTGCAGGCTCTCCTTGGACATTGGCTACTTACATGGTCGAAGGTGGCGCAAGCAAAGAATTCCGGTGGATCAAGACACTTTTATATGATTATCCACAATCTCTTTTGCAACTCCTAAATATCCTGACCGAAGCGGTTTCTACGTATTTAATAGCCCAAATTTCGGCAGGTGCTCAAGTAGTCATGTTGTTTGACACGTGGGGTGGGGTGCTTACTTCTCAGGATTATCTTCGGTTTTCCCTTTCTTGGATGGCTAACATTGTCCAAAGGGTAAAAACACATGCTCCACAAGTTCCCATCATTCTCTTTACAAAAGGTGGGGGTGCGTGGCTAGAAAACATAGCAAGTGTTGGATGTGATGCTATTGGGTTAGATTGGACAGTAGACCTGCAAAAAGCGCGAGAACGGGTAGGCAATCAAGTAGCTCTTCAGGGGAATTTAGATCCTGCGATTTTGTATGCTTCCCCCAAAAGTATCCAATCTCGTGTTGCTGATGTACTTGCCGGGTACGGTCATGGCGATGGCCACGTGTTCAATCTTGGGCACGGGATTTCCCCAGAGGTTCCTCCGGAGCATGTGGCTGCGTTGGTGGAAGCAGTGCACGAAAAAAGTAGGGCTTATCATTCGAACGAGTGATTTTTAATGAAAGTAGGAGTTACGCAGTTGGATTCACAAGTTACTGATTTCGTTGTATTTATTGTTTTTGACGAAAAACAAAATTTTTTTTATAAAAATCAAAGACTTATATTTTCAACTGCGTAACTCCTAGAAAGTTAGGGGTTTTCTTGTGGGGAATCTGTGAATCCGTCTGTTTATATTGAAACCACTATTCCAAGCTATCTCACTGCTTGGAAAAATTCTACAAACCAGGAAGTGACAAGAATCTGGTGGGAAACTGTTCGATCAAGATTCGATCTTTTTATTTCTGGTATCGTAATCCAAGAAGTGAGTGGAGGCGATCCTCAATCTGCGAAACGTCGGCTTATTGCAATTGAAGGATTGCCAGTGTTAGACGTGTCACAAGAAGCAGAATGGCTGGCAATCCAACTTCTTGAAGGAGCAGCTCTTCCAGAAAAAGCAAAAATAGATGCACTACATATCGCAGTCGCCACAGTTCATGGTATTGATTACCTGCTTACCTGGAACTGTAAACATATTGCAAATGCAATGATGCGACTAAAAATTGAGATTATTTGCAGGACAGCAGGATATGAACCACCAGTAATTTGCACACCATTAGAGTTAATGGAGAATTAAGCTATGTGGCAAGATCCCATCATCGAAGAAACTCGTCGTATTAAAGATGAATACGCGAAGAAGTTCAATTATGACCTTCATGCTATTTGTGAGGATTTACGCCAAAAGCAGTCACTATCTGGACATAGGGTTGTATTTCGCCAACCTCGTAAACCAGTATTCCGAAGTACCCAACAGATTAAAATTGGCACAAGTAGCCAATTATGAACACACTTTATTACGGTGACAACCTAGACATTCTCCGAAAAAAACTTCGCGACGAAACCGTAGATCTTTGTTATATCGATCCGCCTTTTAATTCAAAAAGAAATTATTTTCAAATTTATAACCATGTCGAAAAAGAAGACCGTGCACAAGCTCAAGCCTTTCTTGATACTTGGACTTGGAATGAACTAGCAATGGCAGGCTTTCAAGAGATTTCTACTAACCAAGAGGGTCGTTATACCCGTCAAACCATCGAATTGTTGCTTGGATTAAAAAATGTTTTAGGCGAAAATGGATTGTTGACCTATTTAATTAGCATGACGCAACGGGTGAATGAGATCCAACGCATCTTAAAAGCCACAGGAAGTTTTTATTTGCATTGTGATCCCACGGCTAGTCACTACTTGAAATTAGTTTTAGATACAATATTTTGCCCGCGGGGTGGGGATTTTAGAAATGAAATTGTTTGGTGCTACCGCGGTGCGGGGTACCCAAAAAAGGATTTTGGTCATCGCCACGATATTCTGTTTCGCTATTCAAAAGGAAGTGAATTTACGTTCAATTTGGATGAAGTTCGTGAAGAATATGCAGAAACAACAAAAGAACGGTTTAGTCACCACATTGGAAATGTGAGAGGAAAACACAATTTTGGTGTACAAAAATTAAACCCTTTAGGGAAACAACCAGATGATTGGTGGCAAATTCAACCTATTGCACCATCTGCAAAAGAACGTCTTGGCTACCCAACCCAAAAACCAGAATCTCTGTTAGACAAAGTAATTAAAGCAAGTAGCAATGAAGGGGATACCGTACTAGATGCCTATTGCGGTTGTGGCACAACGGTGGCAGTCTCCCAACGATTAAAAAGGAATTGGATCGGAATTGATATTACTTACCAAAGCATTGCGGTTATTTTGAAACGGTTAGAAGATAGTTTTGGTACTGAAATTGCAAATTCGGTGGTGTTGAATGGTATTCCAAGAGACATGGAATCAGCACGCGCCTTGGCTAATAAAAAAGATGATCGGGTACGCAAAGAATTTGAAAAATGGGCAGTGCTGACCTACAGTAAAAATCGTGCGACGATTCACGAGAAAAAGGGAGCGGATGGCGGGCTCGACGGAATAGCCTATTTGGTGACTGGTACAGATTCTCGGGATCGAGTTATTTTTCAGGTTAAATCCGGAGGGGTGAAAAGCCCGGACATTCGCGATTTACACGGGGTAATGCACCGAGAAGGCGCAGTCATGGGTATTTTCATTACCTTAGAAGAGCCCACAAAACCAATGCAAAAGGAAGCAATGTCCGCAGGCATTTATCATCACGAATTATTGAATCGGGACTATCCAAAAATTCAGATCGTGACTATTCGAGAAATGGTAGAGGAAAACAAACGTGCGGATCTTCCGTTGGGAGTAGAAGTGTTAAAAGTGGCCCAGACGGCAAATGTTGGAAAGCAGCTTTCTTTTGAGTGAGTAAACAACTAATATAACGGCACTATGGTTAAAATGAACTTTTTTGATGCGTGCGCAGCACCTGCCATGGGTTCTCCCAATCCAATGATGCAATTTTTAGCTTATGTTAGGAGGTAATAAAAATGTTTAGAAATATAGCACGATCCTGCCTTTTGTTGTCTGTTTTTTTCACTGCGGTAGGTATGGCTCAGACTACTAGTAGTCCACAACGTGTCACTCCGAATGGATTTTCTGCAAAAGGAGAGGAAATCTTATTTCAAGGTACTCGACTTATCGGGCAGAGAAATGCAATTGAAGTCCAAACTCTACCTGTAGCAGATTCAAATGGCAACATAAAATATTATGATGTCGGGATTATTTTTACGCCAAATGCAAATGGTAGTATGCCGACAAGTGCGACGGTAAGTGCCACTCCATCACAAGGCATTGTGCTTCCAGGAAAATACGCTGCGATCTCTCCTAGTACCGGTGTATGTACTGTCACCAATATTGTACTTGCAAATGCTCGTACGGAATCTATGTTCAGTTGCGTTAGCGACCAGGGCAATACATTTGAAATAGCGGTAGAAACAGGCGCTGTCAATTCGAAACATACTTTTTGGAGAAATTTGCACAATAGCAACGTCTCGATCAATGCCCGCTCGGACGTCCGCGATTATTCTTGGGGTGTCATCGCAGGGAGCAATGCGACATCTGGAGACACATTAAGCGGGTGCGGTTCTTTTCGCCTTGCAGTGCCTAATATTATTGGGGCACAAGTGGTTGGTACACAGCTTCTACTTTCTCTGTTTGACGGCTACGGTGATTTTGTGTGCCAAATACCACTATTAGCAGCTAACTGATTTCGGAAAAAAGGCAAAACATATGAACTTTTTGATTTCCAATGCGTACGCAGCACCAGCCGCGGGTTCTCCCGATTCGATGATGCAATTTTTACCTTTGGTCGTCATTTTCGTGGTTTTCTACTTTGTGCTGATTCGTCCTCAATCAAAACGCACCAAGGAACACGAAAAGATGATGTCTGGGCTCGCAAAGGGAGACGAGATTGTAACCAATGGAGGCTTGCTTGGCAAGATCACCGAGGTAGGTGAAAACTTCGTACAAGTCGAAGTGGCTGAAAACTTACAGGTAAAGGTGCAAAAACAAGCCGTTGCCGCTTTAATGCCGAAAGGGACCATCAAAGGTTTGTAATCTCAATGAACCAATACCCGCTTTGGAAGTACATTTTAATTGTAGTGTTCTTAGTAGTGGGCACATTGTATGCCTTGCCGAACGTGTTTGGGGAAGATCCG
>CAUYTX010000464.1:0-11535 GCA_963575665.1 Gammaproteobacteria bacterium
GAATTACGCTTCTCGGCAACGTCTTCGCGGTGTTGCTCTTCGGCAAAAAGAGTTTATAAGTTAGTTTAATAGCGTGCAAAAAACGATACAGTGATGATATACTAACTTTAATCTGAATTTCAGCTAACTTAGCTTGGATTTCAGCCAATGTCTGGTCAGGTTCTGCTGCAATCAGCTCTTTAACTTTTTCAGCATGTACTGCTAATTTCGATTGCTTATGACCACCAACTTTATCTGGGATTAAATTGCCCGTTTTCTGTAAGCGGGCCATGTATCGCTCGACTGTCGCTTTCCCAATCTTAAAAATTCTTGCCACCGTCTTTTGCGAATTCCCTTCTTGTACTGCTAGCCTTACTCTTTCCCTTAAATCCTGTGAATATGGTCTTGCCATTTGTACCTCACCTACCGGCCGGATATACTCTCATCCTAATATTTTATCACCATCGACTTTGTCAGAAAACGCTCTAAAGTTTTTTCTAAATTTATTTGCCTGCTGAAAAATCAGCACCACAATCCCAATTAGGAAAAACTGTGGTCTGACCCAGGAAATAGACTTGCTTTTACTTCTGCTACAAATGCCAGTACTGCGTCCTGAATACCGTCGTTTCCGGATAAAAAATTCTTAGTAAATTTAGGACGCTTTCCCAAGGCGATACCTAATAAATCGTACAACACCAGAACCTGACCGTCGCACTTTGGCCCTGCGCCAATACCAATCACTGGAATTTTTAGTACTGCAGCAAGCTGCTGCCCGAGCAATGCAGGTACACACTCTACAATCAAAAGATCTGCGCCTGCCTCCTCTAACTTTTTGGCAGAATCAAGAATTTCAGTTGCTTGTTCTGCGGAACGACCCTGCACTCGGTATCCCCCAAGTTTATGAACGGATTGTGGCAATAATCCGAGATGGGCACAAACCGGGATACCCCACTGACTCAAACAACGGACAATTTCTGCCAAAACAATTCCTCCTTCTAGTTTTACCATGTGTGCTCCTGCAGCCATTAGCCGTCCGGCACTCTCTATGGCTTGCGCAGGTGTGGTATAACTTAAGAAAGGTAGATCTGCTACGAGCAGTGAGTGCTGGACGCCACGGGCAACACAGCTTGTGTGGTACACCATTGAATCCATTGTGACTGGTAAGGTGCTAGAGTAGCCTTGAATTACCATGCCTAAGGAATCACCTACTAGGAGTACTTCCACTCCCGATTCTTCTAATATCCTTGCAAAACTGGCGTCGTAGACAGTCAGACATGCGATCTTTTTACCCATCTGTTTCATTTGTCTAAGGAAAGTGGGTGTTATATTCCGTGTGTGTGTGCTCATAGTTGAAGTTTCACAAAATTGGAGGAGTAGACCATGACTAAGATATTAAAGCTTTCTTTGCCTATGGTCGCGACTGCTGCACTGTTAGGTGTAGGAGGTTGCGCAACAGAAGGGTTAGGAAACGCAGATTACTCACGTACACAGGCACGTGGAGAACAACATATACGAGCGGGTGTTGTGGAGTACGTACGCCCAGTCAAGATTGAGGGAACAAACACTGGGGTAGGTGCCATGGCAGGCGCAAGTCTGGGAGGATTAGCTGCAAGTGAGATTGGTCAGGGCACAGGGAGTATTGCAGCAGCGATTGGCGGTGCCGTACTAGGAGCGGTTGCAGGTCAAATGGCAGAGGCAGCTCTTACGAAGGAAGAAGGATTAGAGATCACCGTTGAGTTGGACAGCGGCAAGAAAATTGCGGTTACCCAGGCAGCAGACGAAATGTTTCGCGTTGGAGATCGAGTCCGAATTTTGGGTAATGGGGAAACCACACGGGTCACCCACGAGAACCGTTAGCTTTCATCGACGCAATTTTTCCGGAATGGGGACATCGTCAAAAGCGTTGGGTCCTGGCGCAGGTTTCCCTTTCCGGACTTGGTACACAAACGCTAAGACTTGGGCTACTGCTTGGTACAAACCTTGAGGAATCTCACGATTCAATTCTGTGCTGTAGTAGAGGGCTCGGGTCAGTGCTGGTGCTATTACCTGAAGCACTTTCTCCTTTGCAGCAATTTCTAGGATGCGCTTTGCTACGAGGTCTGCTCCTTTAGCCACTACTCGGGGAGCCCCCATTTTGTCAACGTCGTATTTCAAAGCAACGGCATAATGAGTCGGATTGGTCAGGACTACATCTGCTTTTGGAACCTCCGTCATCATCCTTTTTTGTGCCATTTCCCGCTGTAACTGGCGTATTCTGCCTTTGACCTCAGGACGTCCTTCCGTTTCTTTGACCTCATCCCGCACTTCCTGCCGAGTCATTTTGAGACCTTGAGCATATTCCCACAGTTGTAATGGAGCATCCCCAGCAGCGACTACTGCCAAAGCAATGGCCAATACTACGAATCCCCAAGTCAACAAATCTCCTACTTCTCCAACTGCTGTGAAGAGATCCATACGCCCTAGTATAAGAATAGTCTCTGAATAACGCCTTAAAAACCAAAAACCTACCAATGCCATTAAAGTAAATTTGAGCAGAGTTTTGCCAAGTTCTTTGAGGCCATGGGAGTTGAACATCCTTTTCAACCCTTCAAAAGGATTCAGCCGATCCCATTTGAATCCAAGCGACTCCATACTAAATGACCAACCTCCAATCAAAAGTGGCGCGATGATTGCTGAAGCTACTAACATAAGCAATAGGGGCGTCAAATCCCATAGAGCTGTCAAAACTAATTCACGAAACATCCGTACCAGCCAAAGTGGGTCATAAACCTGTTCTTTGGTTAGGGTAAAACCCCGACGCATGAGATCACTCAGAGAAGCTACGAAAGAGTGTCCGTAGATCCATAAACCAAGGGAAGCCGTCAAAGTAACGACGAGAGTATTCAATTCTCGAGACCTTGGAACCTGACCTTGACGCCGCGCCTCCTCTACTTTCTTGGGGGTCGCGGCTTCGGTTTTTTCTTGGTCGCTATCTTCAGCCATCTTTACTCGGCAGCATGGGTAGACCTCGCACTACTTCAAACGCATCTCGTAACAGATGCTCTACTTGTCCTACAAGGATCGGTAAGGTTTCAATGATCAGGAAAAGACCTAAACCCAATGTGATCGGAAAACCTATGGCGAACACGTTGAAAGCAGGAGTGGCACGCGTGGCCACTGCAAAAATGACGTTGACTAAAAGCAAAGCCCCAATCGCAGGTAGAGCTATGAGCAGAGCACCACGAAAGAGAGTGCCCCCCCAAATGGTCACATCCCACCAAGTCTCCGGTACAGGACCGGTAGGCCCGATTGGCAAAGTATGAAAACTCTCTGCCAATGCCTGTAATGCAAATAGATGCCCATTTAGCACTAAGTATAGTAGGGTAACTAAAAGGTTATAAAACTGACTGACAATCGGCACGGGAACGCCATTCTGAGGATCCATTAAAGAAGCAAATCCGAGCCCCATGAGTTGTCCTCCAATTTGTCCACCCAATTCTACCGCTGTGAATACTAGTTTTAACGTAAAACCCATGGCCACCCCCACTAGAATTTGGTTAAAAATAGTGAGCACCATTTCTGGACTCAAGGGGTCTAGCGGGGGCACCGGTGGAAGCGTTGGCGCAATCACAAAAGTGACGAGGATAGCAAAGGCCATTCGAATCCGAATGGGAATGGCTCGTGTGCCTAAGAGAGGAGCTGTCATCATCAATGCCGCCACGCGAAAAAAAGGCAGGAGGACAGCATTGACCCAAGTAATTATTTGCCCACTAGAAAGGTCAATCGCGCCTGTGGGAGGGGGTACGAGCATCACCCGATCAAGGAAGGGATACTTTCGTACAAACGTCTCGTGTAGTCAATGAGCTGCATCAACATCCACGGACCTGCAATCAGAATTACCAAAACCAATGCCAATAGCTTTGGGATAAAACTTAGAGTCATTTCATTGATCTGCGTAGCTGCTTGAAACAAACTTACGAGCAAACCAATGATTAGAGCTGCAAGCAATGGTGGCGCAGACAAAAGTATAGTGATCTCAAGGGTCTGCTTTCCTACTGTTAAAATGGTTTCCGGTGTCATGTCGGTATGTAAAAACTTCCTGCTAGAGTGCTCATGACTAGTGTCCAACCGTCTACTAGAATAAAGAGCATTAACTTAAAAGGAAAGGAAATAATGGGAGGTGATAACATCATCATACCCATAGCCATGAGGACACTAGCCACCACTAAATCAATCACCAAAAAAGGCATAAAGAGCAGAAAACCAATCTGAAAAGCAGTTTTTAATTCAGAAGTGACAAAAGCAGGTACTAATAATTGAAGTGGCACATCATCTGGTTCTTTAAAACTCTCTTGGCCTGCAATCTTCGCAAATGTCGCTAAATCAGTGTCCCGAGTTTGCGCCATCATGAAACCACGTAAAGGTTTTACTCCTCTCTGAATTGCGGGTAAAGCTGTGATTTCTTCACGTAAATAAGGTTGAACAGCCTCTTGGTAGATTTTATCAAAAATTGGCCCCATGATAAAAAAGGTAAGAAACAGAGAAAGACCGATGAGAATTTGAGTAGAAGGAGTTTGAGCAGTACCGAGTGCCTGGCGCAAGATGGCTAATACTACAATGATTCGAGTAAATGCCGTCATCATCATGAGCGCGGCTGGAATAAAAGTCAGTGCCGTCATGGCAAAGAGGATTTGCACGCTGGTAGTATATGTCTGTCCTCCTCCGGGAGTATTTGTTACAGACATGAGTGGCAAACTAGGTTCAGAAAAACAAGCACCCAATGGTAAAATAGTTAGAAGAGCAAACGCTAGGGTTTTAGCAGAGAAAAGATTAGTTAGGCCAGAATTCTGCATTCGAGATTTGTTCAAAGTGCCAAGGATTTTCTGTAGGAAACGTGTTTTCTTCTAAACCGGTTTCTCTAACTGCAATTTGAATGGCGTCGCTGTAGGCATCCGCTAGATTTTCCCCTACAGTTTTCTTCAAACTAGGGTTCTGACGTAATATCCGTACAACTTTTTGTCGCTGTTCTTTTACAGTGGCTTTCCAACTATTGCCACGTCGTTCTGGTTGATATTTCCATTTCAGCAAGTGGGCTAACAACACTGCTAACCTATTGGTTAGTTCTCGACGTTCACTGATACCCATGCTTTCTATTTCTTCTATTAAGTGTTCATAATCTACCTCTAGGTATCGTCCTTGTTTTAATAGAGACGCTTGCTCTTGTGTCCAAAAATAGAAATCGGTTTCGTGCGTGCTCATAGACACTCTCTAGCTTTCTAGTGTTCTACTTCGATTTTTTTTGGATTCCGATCCGAGTGCGCAGTCGAGAATCATCCATGATCCTCTCTCTACGCACGTAAAATCGGTTCACGGTTTGGACGCCAGCATTTCGGAAGTGACTTCACTGCCGACGTTTGGTATTTGTCGCCCGCACACCCGCGCATTACTTTCAGGCTTACCGCCCGTAGCTAACGCTAATATATTCCGGGCAGCGTTAGCATCCCGGTCATGTAGGGCACCACAATTCGGACATTCCGATTTCCGAATAGACAACCCCATTCTTTCAACTCGAAACCCACAATCCGAACATACTTTACTGGTAGGTTCGAAACGCCCAATGGTGATTAAATTTCTGCCGTACCACTGGGCTTTATATTTCAATTCCCTGCGGATTTCTCCCATGCCCACATCGCTAATCGCACGGGATAACTTTCTATTTCGGAGTATTCCCTTTACGTGCAGGTCTTCAATAGCAATTACCCCCGCACGGCGGACAATCTCAGTGGTTTGCTTTTGGCTCCAGTCTTTACGAGCATTAGCCACTTTTGCATGGTATCTGGCTACTCGTAGGGCTGCTTTTTTATATCGGTTGCTAACCCGTTTTCCCTTCTGGGGTTTTTGACACCTTGCCATTTGCCGCTGGTATTTCTTTAGTGTCCAGAGCTTTTTTGATAAGTGTCTAGGGTTTCCTGATTTCCAGCCGTCCGACGTTACTAAGATATCTGTAATACCTAGGTCAATCCCAATAGCCACTTCATTGGTTGGTAGTTTTTGAATTTCTTCTTCACAGGAAAAAGAAACAAAATACCGACCCACGCTATCTTTACTGACCGTGACCATCTTCGGTATGCCAGTAGGAATCCGCGACCACCTGATATTTAGTAATCCTAACTTTGTGAGTTTTAAGAACTGAGCCGGACGAAAGTAGTTGAGTACGACTCTTTGATCTAATTGGAATCTAGTGGACTGTGCAGAGTGTTTCCTTTTGAACTTAGGGTGCCCTGCCCTTTTGTTAAAGAAATTAGAAAAAGCGGTATCTTGATCTCGAAGAGTTTGGGTATAAACAGCGGAGGGTGTTTTCTTAAGCCAAGAATAACTTTCCAGAGTTTTTAGAAAGGTAAGTTCCCTAGAGAAATCGATTCCGTTAACCGATGTTTTTTGATCTTTGTAAAGGTGGGTACGCCAACTAAGACAAGCATTCCAAACCCACTGAGCAGACCCAAAGTATCCGCTCAGTAATTGAGACTGAGTAGTCGTTGGGTAGAATCTAAAACGATAGGCGCGCTGCATGGATAGAATGATACAATAATTAAAAAGAGTTGTCTAATTACGTCGAGGAGTAAAGTCATTCCCTCTTCTCAGAGAGGTAGCTATCGATCGGATAATGCCACGAGAGTTACGAGGATGCAGTCGGTATTACTTTCAAGTTACCGCTGTAGCGTAAGGTGCTTTTTATGGTTTTCCTATGTTGACTCTCCATTAACGCCAGTGTGCCTACTTGAATTGGCTCTGATTACGTCCTGTTGCCAGCTTTGCTGTCCGCGTTGATGTCCGCTTCGTTTGCATGGCCAGGTCGGGATTTCTTTTTCTCCTAAAGAACAGGATTTGCATCTGTTTCCTTTGAACAGTTATGGCCATTTCTGGCTACTCTAGGTTATGTGCCTGTTTTCTCAGGACATTTTCGCTAGAAACGAATCGCACTCGCTATCGGAATCGGTAAATCCCCTAGATCTGATTCCTCTGTGACCAATAAAGCCGGTCACCCGCTCCTCCATGGCTTAAATCGGCGGGGTCACTCGACTTCCCTGTCGAGCTCCAATGCAGAAGAAAACAAACTGTTAGGAGTTTCAGGTAAAGGAGCATTAAGGACGTGCAAAGTTTGGACTCGACCCGGTGCCACTCCGAGTAAAATTTGCTGCTCTCCGACTTGCACCAGAACAGCACGTTCTCGGGCACCTAAAGAAATAGCACCTAACACTTTTAATTTTCCGTTGAGGGAAGCATTCATACCGCCAAAACGACGTAATAACCAAGTAATAACGGCAATGACTGTCAAGACTACAGCTAATCCAAGGGCTACTTGGAGTAAATCTGCAGTATCAGGAACTTTAGCAGGAGACGCTCCTGCATTACTGAGAGAAAATGGAAAATTGGCGAATACAGAAAACACGCGATTTCTAATGCCTAACGTAATTTCCGAACACGATCCATCGGACTAATGATATCCGTGAGACGAATTCCAAACTTTTCGTTGACCACAACTACTTCCCCATGAGCAATGAGGCAACCGTTGACTAATACATTCATAGGCTCGCCTGCCACACGATCTAGCTCCACTACAGAACCTTGATTGAGCTGCAGCAAACTTCGAATGGTAATGTAAGTACGCCCAATCTCCATCGAAATGGTGACTGGAATATCCAAAATCACGTCTAAATTTCTACCGTGTTCCTGAGAGTTTTCCTCATACTCTTCTGTTTCACTATGTTCAGAATGGCGATCTTGCCCACCTCTACCGGATCGTCCTCGTGTTTGTTCTTCCAGAGCGTCGTCCCAATCGTCCATAGTGCACCATTATTCTTTTGGGGTAGTAGGAGGTTGAAGTTTGTGTTTTATTTTCGGGGGAGGTACTTTTTCTTTAGGTTTAGCTTTTTCTGGCACTTCGGGAATTTCTTCTTTAGACTTGCTTTCTGCCAATTCCTTTAATCTCTCTCCTTCTGTCATTCCGTACACGGGCCGCTTAATAAACTCTTTGACCTTTAAGGCCATTTTGCCTCCTGCGGAAGTACCGTAAAAAGCCCGACAAATAGGAATTCCCTCTGCATGTAACATGACAGTTTTTGGAAGATCAATACTAATTACGTCCCCTTCTCGAAGTGCCACAACTTCACGAACAGTAAGAGTTGCTTCTGCGAGTGTAGCACTCAATTCTACTTTGGCATTCTTTACCTCATCCTGAAAAGCCATCATGAATCGCTCGTCCCCGTCGTCACGATTGCTTTGGGTGCCAACATCCAACAATTCGCGAATTGGCTCGAGCATCGAATAGGGCATAGTGATATGAAAATCCCCCCCTCCCCCTTCTAAATCAATATGAAAAGGGGAAACGACGACCACTTCGGTAAGGCCAACAATGTTAGCGAATTGGGGATTGACCTCAGAACTGAGATAAGAAAATGCCACTTTCATGACAGGTTCCCAAGCATCTTTTAATTCTTTGAAGACAAGCTCTAAAAGTAGGCGAATGACTCGGTTTTCAGTGGGAGTGAAATCACGTCCTTCAATTTTGGTATGAAACTTACCTTCACCCCCGAAAAAATTGTCTACCAAAATAAAAACAAGTTTTGGATCAAAAAGAACCAAAGCAATACCGCGAAGGGGTTTTATGTGAATTAGATTTAGGCTAGTGGGGACGAAAAGACTATGAACATACTCCCCAAACTTACTCATCTGGACCGCTCCTACGGAAATATCCGCAGAACGTCTGAGCATGTTAAAAAGACTCAATCGGAGGTGACGGGCAAAGCGTTCATTAATCATCTCCAACGTCGGCATTCGCCCACGTACAATTCGCTCCTGTGCGGTAAAATCGTAAAGTCGTGCTCCTTCCCCGCCGATCGCAACGGTAACTTCTTGCTCTTCCCTATTTCCAGCGGTTTCTACTTCTCCGCCAGAAACGCCGCTGATGAGTGCATCAATTTCCTCTTGGCTAAGTAAGTCACTTACCATGAGGAATGCTCTCGGTTGAAATACTCAAACAGCGCACTACTCATTGGACCACAAAAGTAGTGAAATACAACGCATCAATCAAGGGTTTGTGATTCTCTTTAAGGATTTTATTAACCGCCGCTTCAGATTCCGCACGTAAGGCCTCAATACCAGTGCTGACAATAATTTCTGCAAAACCCCGACTGCTCAAAACTTCTCGAAGGTCGTTTTTGACAGCAAAGATCAATTCATTCACTCCATCTAAAGCTTCTAAGTTGCGAGACATCACTGAAATTCCAACTTGCACGAAGCGTGTTGTGCCCTTATCCATAGTATTGACGATGAACCCAGGTCTGATCTCCAAATAATTGGGTTCTGCCTTAGGACCAGTAGAACTGGAATGTTCAGCTGATTCATGTCCCCCACTACCTGGTCTACTAAAAAAACCTGTGAGATATAGGGTAGCTCCCACTGCGCCCAAGACCACAACCAAACCTACTACCACAAAGATAATCATCATCTTCGTGTTCCCACCTGCGGCGGGGGCGGCTGCTGCTTTTTCTGAAGACATGGTAAAGATTTCCTGTTGCTATTATTTATGTTTTTAGGATGAAAATGGAACCCAGCGAAGCATCCCAACGATAATCAGTAGAGAGATGCCAAAACCAATGGTTGCATTCATCCAAGTACGCCGATCTCTCTGAAAAACACCGAGCATCAGGAAAAAAAGTTGAAAAACACTTAAGATGGTGGCACACCACCAACCTACAGAAGCCAGTGAATCACTGTTGGTCAGAGATAGCACTACCCCCAGAGAAACCAATAGGAGCATCCCAAGTACAAAGTAATACCCGAACAAACCATGAAAAGGGTCCGTACGATAGTACAAGCGCTTCGGGCGGCGTCCAAAAGTCACAGAAAGTGGCCGATCTGGGGAAACGGTAGAAGTAGCTTTGGTAAAGGTGTTCTCAATCTGGTCTAACCGTGTTTGCAGCGATTCGACCTCTGCCAACAGGATTTCAACTGCTTGTTCGATGGTGACTTCTTCTCGGGTGTCTTGCTCGGTCATGATGTTGCTTGGAAACCTCTCGTTCTAGCCTGGGTAGCCACTGCTCACTAGGTACAGTATCCTGTAAAATAGAGAGTTTGTGAAGACACTCTATCCCGAAACGCAAGAGAAGGTTTAGATCTCAAAGAAAGTGCCGATAAAGAAGTGCGGGGCCAGAGTGCCTAGAGAAACCGGAACTTGTGCAGTACACCCTAGAACTCTAAAATTCCGCCACGAGGCGGCTTAATTCAATTAGTTAGGAGAATTGTATGTCATCTATTTCTGGAATTTCCTCGGGGGCGAACCCGTACCAAACATACGGCTTGCAACCGAACGCGCACCCCCAGGCCGCGCAACGCCAACAGCCAAAGACTTCTGGGGAGTTGTTGCCGACACCGGTCCAACCCGCGTCGTCTTCCTCAGAATCCAGCATGAGTCTGCATTCAGACGGGTACAGCGACGGTGCCCCAGGCGCAATCCACGCCTCCGCATAGCACTTCTGGATAACGCGTCAAAAACCCCCTAGCGTATTTCAGTAACACTAGGGGGAAGTGTTATTCCGAACGTAAGAGGTATTCCGCGCCGCAGTAAGGGCATTTTGCCTGTCCCGTTTTTTCCACTGCAAGGAATACTCGCGGGTGTGAGTCCCACAAGCTCGCACCTGGCATCGGACATCGGATCGGCAGGTCAGAGCGAGTGACCGTGAAAAGACGCTGAGCATTAGGGACGGTAGTTTTTTCTCGTCCCGGGGCAGTAGGGGTCGCGTGTGCTTCGTGCATGGGGTTTCCGTTAGACTTTAGAAATCCAGTTTGGCATCCAATCAAGTCTCCTTCCGTGTACCTGATCGAAATAGAGCTTTTGTAGCTGTTCCGTGATTGGGCCTCGGCCTTCATGTTTGCAGAAAGCCCCAATCTTTCTTCCATCCAATTCGCGAATAGGTGTAACCTCAGCGGCAGTGCCCGTGAAAAATGCTTCATCGGCGGAATACACTTCGTCCCGTGTGATTCGTTTCTCTCGAATTGCCAAGCCGATCCCGCGTGCCAGCTGAATCACGGTGTCCCGAGTGATCCCTTCCAAAGCAGAGGTCAATTCTGGGGTGTACAACACTCCATTTCGAATGATAAACAAGTTCTCGCCGCTACCTTCCGCCACAAATCCATCTACGTCGAGTAATAAAGCCTCTTCACATCCACAAGCCAATGCTTCCTGCAAAGCCAACATCGAATTGATGTAATGGCCAGTGGCTTTTGCCTTGCACATCGTGACGTTGATGTGATGTCGGGTGTAAGAAGAGGTGCGTACCCGAATCCCTTTTTCTAAACCCTCTTTGCCAAGGTAAGCACCCCACTCCCAAGCAGCCACCGTGACATGAACTTGGAGATTATCCGCACGCAATCCCATTCCCTCTGAACCATAGAAACAAAGGGGGCGGATATATCCAGAACGAAGTCCGTTTTCGCGCACGACAGTCTTTTGCGCTTGATTCAACACCTCGGGCGAATAGGGAATATGCATGCCCAAAATGTGTGCAGATCGGAACA
>CAUYTX010000465.1:0-11457 GCA_963575665.1 Gammaproteobacteria bacterium
TGCTTGTTTTACCAAACATTTCGCTAGGAACGAATCGCACTCCTAGATCCGATTCTTCTGGTCACCCGCTCCACCATGGCTTAAATCGGCGGGGTCACTCGACATCCTCGTCTCGCTCCGCTGTCCAATCCGAAAAAGCAGTTTACAATTCTCAGGGAGGCAACTATAATGATCGTTGGTTTTCGGTGTACCTTGAACATCGGCTACGGGTGGTAGACTCGAACGTAATGTGCGTGGAGGGCGACAACCATCAAACGCTAGCGGTGATGGTACCGCTGGAGTGTGGCGTCCTGTGAATCGCGAACCGATTTTATGTGCGTAAAGAGAGGATCAGAGATAATTCTCGACTGCGCACTCGGATCGAACTCCAAGTTTCAAATAAATAATACGAGGTAAATTTTATGCGTGACTACACGTATGCAGCGGGTGCTGTTCCACAGGTTGATGTTAACAAGTTAATTCGGAACACTTACCTGTTGTTGTCTATAACGTTGTTGTTCAGTGCTGCCACGGCAACGTTCGCAGTACTCACCCGAGCACCTGTGCTGTCCTCTTGGCTTGTTCTAATTGTTAGTATGGGGTTGCTCTTCGTGACACATTCACTCCGTAACAGTTCTGCGGGGCTTGTGAGCGTTTTTGCACTGACCGGCTTCTTGGGTTATACCCTTGGGCCCATCATAGGGTTTTACCTGCGTTTGCCGAATGGAGGACAGATTGTCGCCACTGCCATGGGTGGCACCGGAGCTATTTTCCTTGGGTTGTCTTTTTACGCGCTGACCACCCGAAAAGACTTTAGCTTCATGGGCGGATTCCTAATGGTAGGGATCATTACTGCGATCTTGGGGTCTCTAGCAGCACTCTTCTTCCAGATCCCAGCTCTTTCGCTCGCAGTGTCTGGCATGATCGTCCTTCTGATGTCTGGCTACATCCTCTATGACACCAGCGCGATGATTCACGGTGGAATAGACAACTACATCGTTGCTACCATCAACCTATACCTGAATATCTACAACCTCTTCCTTAGCTTGTTGCAGATATTAGGCATGGGATTCGGAAGCGACGACTAACCAACTAGCTAGAGTAATCTAAAAACTAACCCCGAGGCCCCGAGGTTTTCCAAGACTTCGGGGCGGTGTTTACCGTTGGTCGAAACGCCGTTCCCTGCGGTGTTGCCTCCTACCGTATGGTCGCGAGTCTCCTGATCCTCTAAAATCCCCATAATCCCTTGGCTGAGATGAACTTCGTCGGCAATAAGGTCGGTTAGAGCGAGGAGTAGTATTGTGGTTCCCCAGAAAGCGATTTTGTTGATATCCCGCACCAGACCGACGTTGGCAATAAGGTTTGCGAAAGCGAGGAGTAGTAGCGTAAAAACTACGCCGGTCTTGGTAGACCCCTACTTCCTTTGTCCTCGGACGAAGACCACATTTTACTTGCATTTCAGCCTCTGCAGCAGCAGTGGCTGTGCTGTCCCCCTTTAGGGACTCGGCTTCCAATTTGTAATGACGCATAGCATCGTTACATTCCCATTTGGAAAACGTAGGGCCTTGCCTTCTATTTCGGTAAGCTACTTCTGTAGTGGGCAACGGATGGGTTAGGTTGTATTCCCGCATTGCCTCTAAATTCTGTTGAGCTGCTAAACGTTGTTCCAAAGGCAAAGAATCGTAACGCTGTGTTTCTAATAATTGATGCGTTAGTGAAGGTGGGGTAGGAGAGTTGGTAAAAGTGGTGTGACCCTCAGGATCTGTCCAGCGGTACACTTCTTCTGCGCCACAGGAAATAGATCCTAAGGATAAGCAAACCGTTAAGAAGATCTGTTTCATTGCTTTTCTCCCGTTGGTGTCAGTGCCAAGATAGCCTCAAGCGTGAAGATTTGCGTAAAATCCAACAAAACGATTAACAACTGTTCCATTCGAGTAACACCCAATACATGTTCTGGGTGTAAGTTCATGCCAAATGCGGGAGGAGGTTCTATTGCCGAATCAGGAACCTCGACCACAGCGCGCACGGTTTCGACTACTACACCGATTTCCATGTGCTCCGTAGTACCCTCTGTCAATTCTGTGATGACCACGCAAGCACGACGACCCAGTTGGACTGGTGGCCTTCCTAAACGGGCTGCTAAGTCAACTACGGGTACTACTCTTCCTCTCAAATTGAGCACTCCCATGAGGCAAGGATGCGTCATGGGTACTTCAGTGACTCCACCATATCTTAAAATCTCCTTAATCGCCAAAATGCCCGTCGCAAAAATTTCTTGTCCAAGAGTAAACGTCAGGTACTGGCGCGTCTCTGGTGGCGCGTGCAGACTTTCCAAAACCGTAGACAGCTGCGTCGTGGCCATGTTTAGAACTCTTGGAAGCCCTCTGAGGAGGGATGTCCGGCGATCTTGATCCCAGGTTTCGGCGTTGTCCTCATGTGTTGAGGAGTACCCCGAGTTGCCCGGGTCCTCTTGTCCGGCGTGGCCTGATCTGTGATCTTGAATTGTGCCACTACCTCTTGCAACTGTGCGACTTGTGCTCCTAATTCTTCTGCCGTGGCAGCCAATTCTTCGGCCGAACTGGCATTGGTTTGAGTAAGTTGTGAGAGTTGTCCCATGGCTGTGTTAATTTGGGTAACTCCACTCGATTGTTCTTTAGAAGCAGCGGCAATTTCCTGCACCAAATCAGAAGTAGTCGTAATTGCAGGCACGATTTGATTTAGGAGGTTTCCAGCCTTTTCGGCAAGTGCCACACTCCCACTCGCCAGTTCCCCAATCTCTTGGGCTGCAATTTGGCTCCGCTCGGCGAGTTTTCGAACTTCTGCAGCCACGACGGCAAAACCTCTACCATGTTCCCCTGCACGAGCCGCTTCAATCGCAGCATTTAAGGCCAAAAGATTGGTTTGATACGCAATGTCATCCACAATGCCGATCTTGCTTGCAATCTGTTTCATAGCAGAAACCGTGGCAGCTACTGCGGTGCCTCCTTCTTTAGCTTCCCCTGCGGCTTGTGTGGCTCGCATATCAGTGACTTTTGCGTTATCGGCATTTTGTGAGATAGAAGCACTCATTTGTTCAATGGCAGCACTGGTCTCTTCGACGCTGGCCGCTTGTTCACTCGTGGCTTGGCTCAATGATTGAGCAGTCGATTCCACTTGTGCTGCAGCATTGGCCAGCTCAGCACCAGTGTAATGTACTTGCCGGACGGCCTGAATAAATTGGCGTGCAATCACAAGAGTAAATAAAATTACTAGCATGGAAGTCGCTACCAAAATGCCTAACAAAATCCAAATAGAACTGTGCAAGATCTCATTTGCAGCAGCTTCTTCTTTTTCATCTAGTGCGTGTGCAGTCTCCACGACCCTTAAGACTGTGTCATAGTGTTTTTGGTAGATTGGACCTAATGTTTCCAGAACCGCTTCTGCAGTTTTGGATCTTTAAGTGTTGCCGGAAGAAATTGTTCAGAAACTACGCGAAAAAACTCGCGAGCAGACAAATCTGCTGCTACCATCCGCTGCTCTAACTCCGATTGACTTTTTACAAAGACATTTTGCATCCAAATGCTGTGTTGCTTTTCATATTCAGACTGAAGATTTTTGAGTCGATCAATCAACGCGGAGCGTTCTGCACCGGAGGCATCATGGATCCGCACGGTAGTTAAATAGGATTCCAAAATGTTTTGTGTAGGTGGCATAAAATCTGCCAATAACTCATTTGCTGAGATAATTTCTCGATAAAGTGAGCCATTGATCTTAAGTTGATCTAATGTCTTAAAAGACCACACACCGTAGAAAGTGAAACCTCCTGCGATCAAGGAGATTAGCAATGCAAAACGATAAGTCAGCTTCAATTTACTCATAGGCACCTTGTAAAAAATTCTTGAATTTAGTGGGTGGAAATACTATGTTTTTGATATATGCGATTGAAGATTTTCGCTAAGGCTTTTCGCCAAATGCACGAAATCCGACGGGATCATCAGTACTATGGTGCTGTTGTTTTCTGCACCCACTTCCGACACCATCTGCATTCGCCTCAATTCGATGGCTACGGGATTATTTGCCATTTGCTGTGCTGCATCTGCGAGCTTTTTGGAGGCCTCTAATTCTGCTTCTGCTTTAATGATACGTGCGCGCTTTTCACGAATCGCCTGTGCCTGCATGGCCATCACTTCTTGCATGGCTTCAGGTAATTCGACGTCCTTCATTTCGAAGCGTTCTATTTCTACTCCCCATGAGTGCATCGAATGCATAATATTTTGGCGCAACAAGCCATTGATTTTATCTCGTTCCTGCAAAACCTCATCGAGATCATGTTGCCCAATAGAATTCCGTAAGCTCGTCAACGCTAATTGGTAAACAGCCGCAGGTGCGTCCGCGACTGCAATTACAGATTTAGCTGCGTCTGTGATCCGATACCAAAGCACCGCATTGAGTTTTACTGTGACGCTGTCGCGCGTAATAGTTTCTTGTTGCTCTGCGGATACGGTTTGGGTGCGGATGTCAATGATTACTGCACGTTCAATCCCTAATGGCATGATCCAATACAACCCGGGGCCACGCAAACCAACATAACGACCAAGACGAAACACAACGCTACGTTGATACTCTTGTGCAATTCGAAATCCTGTCAACAGGACAACAAAAATGATAAAACTAACAATCTCTACGGGATCTGTTAAGGCTAGCATTTGTAAACCAATGAGTAATAAGAAATAAAAAAAGGGAAAATACAGTACTTTCCTCATAGAATCACCTTAATACTCACATAAAAGGCTCCTAAAACTCTTCAAATCCATCTGGAGGAGGTGATTTTCCGGCAGAAGATCTAGCCATGGTAGGTCTTGCCTTGCCTTCTGAACGAGCAGAGCTTGGCTTCACTCGCGTTTGCGCTGGTTTTCCATTACGTTTTACACGTGAATGAGTCTGTTCAGAAAACTCAAAGAACCCCACGAGCTCTTGTAGTTGTGTCACCTGTGCCCCTAATTCTTCCGCGGTAGCAGCTAACTCTTCTGCAGAAGAGGCATTAGTTTGGGTTAACTGAGAAAGTTGACCCATGGCAGTGTTGATCTGGGTTACCCCTCCAGACTGTTCCTTGGAAGCTGCTGCAATTTCTTGCACTAAATCTGAAGTGGTGGTGATGGCAGGCACAATTTGTCCCAACAAAGTACCCGCCTTTTCGGCGAGTGCTACGCTGCCACTTGCCAACTCCCCAATCTCTTGAGCGGCAACTTGGCTACGTTCGGCAAGTTTTCGAACTTCAGCGGCTACCACGGCAAACCCTTTTCCATGTTCTCCAGCGCGAGCGGCCTCAATGGCAGCGTTTAAGGCCAAAAGGTTGGTTTGATAAGCAATGTCGTCAATGATTCCAATCTTACTGGCAATTTGTTTCATGGCGGAGACCGTGGCAGTAACTGCTCCGCCCCCTTCTTTGGCTTCATTGGAAGCTTGTGTAGCGCGCATGTCCGTTACTTTGGCATTATCAGCATTCTGAGAAATGGAAGCACTCATTTGCTCAATGGCCGCGCTGGTTTCCTCGACGCTGGCGGCTTGCTCGCTCGTGGCTTGGCTTAAAGATTGGGCAGTGGCTTCGACTTGTGAGGCTGCATTTGCCAATTCGCCACAAGTGTGGCTTACCTCTTCCATGGTGCGTGAGAGTTGAGTGACAGAGTTGTTAACGGAGTCTCGCAGTTGTCCAAGCATGCCTTGGTACTCTGCTACGATCCTCTGATCTAGTTTCCCTTTTTCAACAGCATCCATGACTCGCATTACTTCAGTTATCGGCCCAATGACTGCATCTAAGGTGGCATTCACTCCTTCAACGATCTTTCGGTAGTCACCTTGTTGTTTGGTGGCATCTGCACGAGTAGACAAGCGTCCTTCTTTGCCTGCCTGTGCCAGCATTGAGGCATCCTCAATCAACAACCGAATAGCCGATCCTGCAGCGTTGATGCTCTCTCGAACCTTGTCAAACTCCCCTGGCCAAGTCTCCTGGACTGGATCAGGAACTTCTCCTTTACTAAGACGTGTAATTAGAACAGTGCTTTTTTGCAGTGCACGGGTAATGCTCAGACTAATCCAAACAGCTAAACTTAGTGCAAAAATCAATGCGACGACTGTTGTAGAAAGCAACGAAAAGATAGCTTGTCGCTCAGTTTCCTTAGAACGTTCGTCCGCTTCTTCCATCTTTTTAGTCTGAAATACGATGAGTATCCTTACGTCTTTTTGACAGATTTCTTGTAGCGTCCTGACTTCCGTATATAAAAATTGTATTGCTTCGTCCCAGCGTGCTGCTTTGACCATTTCGAGAAAGCGGTCTTGCACAACAACGTAAGCTTTTGTATTTCGCTGGATGTTATCGAGAAGTTCTTTTCCTGCCTGAGAGGTAATTTTATGTTCTAAGTCTTCAAGGTCTTTTTCGACGATGTGTCGTGATTCCAAGAGCTGAGTTAGCTCGTTTTTGACTTTCTCTGGTTCTTTGAGAAGTAACATATTTCTAGTTTTTCTTGCGATGATGTCGATATGATTGTAGATCTGATTTGCCAAAACGATCTTTGGATATCGATCACCAAAGATATCATCGATCATGTCCTGTACTTTTGTAAGCGAGTACATGGAAGTACCAGCTAAAAAAAGTAGTAAAGACACCAAAAGACCAAAACCGCCCCAAAGTCGAACCCCAATTTTCATATGTTGAAACATGGTGGATCACCTCACGTCAAAATTGCAGGAAAAATCAAACTAGCTTTGACATTTTAGCACATGTGCCCGCTAGAGTATTTCCAACTTCAAAATGTCTTCCGAAGCCTTGACGCGGGAAATTCGAACTTTTAACCATTGGCCAGGTTGAAGGTAGTTTCCACTAGGAAATGGGGTCTCTAGCATGAATTCCGGTAACACGATTTGAACTCTTTGGCCATGGACGTTGATTACTAGAGCCGAGGTCTCTAATCCAATCTGACGTTCAAGGGCGCGCAGTATCCAATAACGACGACGGGTTTGTTCTAGCATCGGGATTTGGCTCAAAGGTCGGTCAAGGGCGGCTCGAATCTCTTCGAGTTGGTTTGCGTCATACAAGGCCGCCGAATTGGTAAGTACTGCATTTAACTGACGTTGGTTGATGAGGTCTGTGTACCTACGAAGGGGAGAAGAAGCCATAGCATAGGCATCCAGGCCTAAACCGTGGTGCATAATGGGCACCGTACTTGTCTCCGCCCTAGAAAGGCACATCCTTTGCCGATAATTCAGCCATAAATCTTCTGGCACCGGTGCAGTCATTAGGCGTTCTCGAGGCGCGGACTGCCCTCGATAAAGGCAAGGAACCCCAGAAGTTTTCAGACACTCCGCAGTAAAATGATTGATTTGGATCATCATTTCAGCGATTAAAATCTGAGCAGGACTCTCCTGAGGTTGGCGGTGGAAAGTTACTTCTCCTCCTTTGCCAATTTTGAGAGTCATTTCTGGAAAGGTGAGGAACAACGCGCCTTTAGCTAACCGCTTGGCTCTCCAAGATTCTGCAATTCGAAACAGTGGCGACCAAGGGAAAACTTCTCCAGAAGATAGGACACTATCTACCTCTTGGTAAGTAATCTTTTTGGTTACACGCAAAAGTGTGCGAGAAAAACGCCAAGAAGAAATTTCTCCAGAAGGATCTACTTTTAAGAAAAGACTGATCCCGGGTCGTGGTGCTCCTTCTTTTAAGCTGGCAAGATGTTCAGAAATGGAAAACGGCAACATCGGAATGCGAAGATCAGGAAGATAGATTGAAGCACCACGCAAACGAGCTTCCATATCAAGATTAGAGTTTGGGAGGAGGAAAGCTGAGACATCCGTGATGTGAATACCGAGTTCAAGCCTACCCTGTTCTTCTACGAGACTGATGGCATCGTCTACGTCTAGGGTGGTAACACTGTCTACGGTATACATCGGAAGACTGGTCAAATTTTCCCGGTCCGACCAATCCCAAGTCTCCTGTTGCATGAAGGTTTGAGTTTCGGTCTCCACTTCTGGTGGGAAAGCCCTGCGGACTTCAAGACGCAAGAGACTCTTGTTCTCGTCTGGAGACCATTCCCCGAGTTTGACTAAGAGTTCAAAAGCAACTCCTTCTTCATTGCCCAAGTTGGCAGCTCGGAGAATCTCGAAGAGCGAATCCTTGGTTTTAGCTTCTTCCCCATGGATGGCAACATCTTTGAGCATCTCAATCACTTCTGGACTTTCTGGCGGAGACAACGGTCGATCTCCTGCCCAAACCGATTGTAACCATGCCGTAAGCCTGCGGATCCGATTCTGTTTTTCCTCTTCGCGAGCACGTTGAGTTAAAATTGCGGTAATGGTGGCAGCATCTGTTGCTCGAAAACCTTGATCCCGTGCACGAAAATAGAGTCTTTCTTGGTAGAATTTGCGTAGTAAGGCAGACACTTGTTCATCTTCAGTGCCTCCGAGAGCCAAGTCGGCCAATTCCAGTGCTGTAAATTCCCGATCTTCTTCTTGGACTACCTCCCAAAGACCGAGGGTATCTACTTCTGAGGATTGGCAACGCGTGCTATAAGTTTGTAGTAAGCGCACGAGGGCCTCGCGGGCTTGCGCAGTATCCAATCGACGAGCGTGAATGTGTAATATTTGTCTAGGGCTTGCGTTGACCTCTCGGCCAGACTCGGTGAGAACGCGCAATTTTCCTTTGCGTTCTTCAAGGCACACAGCGGAGGTGACCTGGTTATTTTCTAATAAGTCGATCAACTGGCCCGGAGAAGGAAGACTGTTCAAGAGAGAAGCTCCAAAGATTTTGATACCTATTGTAGAGACTTACTGCTTACGAGGTAGGCTTGAAATACTGAAGACGTATCACTAGTGGGTAGAGTAAAATAAGCGCGGATATGCAGGATCTCTCGACAAGAGCTATCCTTCTGCCGGAGCCTTAACCTGTACCCGCGAAAGTTGAAGCGGATTTTGTCATCCATTTCGGATGACTTTTGAGAAGGGCAATTAGAGAGGAGTGTACAAATGCACGCAGTAACCGTGGAGATGTTAGCCGCAATCTATTCCAGTACCGCTATTGGGGTTTGTATCGTTTTAGGAGCAGCAGGGATAGGCTCAGCAATTGGGTGGGGTCTGATTTGTGCAAAAACTTTGGAAGGCATTGCACGTCAGCCGGAAATGCGTCCTACTTTGATGGTCAACACCTTCATTTTTGCGGGATTGATGGAATCTTTTCCCTTCATTATTTTAGCCTTTGGTATGTGGTTCTTGTTTGCCAACCCGTTTGTTGGTGCCCTTCAATCAGCTGCAAGTGCTTTGGGGTAACTGCGGACAGGTTTGCTAAGAATGCAATTCCCTCCCCCGATTTAGGTCGGGGGATTTCCTTGCGAGGAGTCTATGAAGAATATTGTTGTTGCAGGAGCGGGTTTTGCTGGCCTCACCGCCATCCGCGCGCTGCGTCGTGAGGGGTGTGATGCACCTATTACCCTAGTAGCCCCCCGGCCCGTGATGTTGTATTCCCCTGCTTTGATCTGGGTACCTGCTGGAACTCGAACGGAACGGGATATCACTCGTCCACTTCATGGATTCTTACGACGCTACGATGTGCACTTTGTGCAAGGTAACGTTACCGGCATTGACGCTGCTGCCAAGCGTCTGCGTACCACTTCTGGGGTTCTTGAATATGACCGATTAGTAGCAGCCACCGGAGGTCAGTACCTCAAACAGTTACCGGGTATCGAACATACCTTTTTACCCTGTGAAGGATATGCTCCCACTGCTGCCCTAACAGAACGCCTAAACAGTTTAGAAAGTGGCACATTGACCTTTGGTTTTTCAGGAAACCCGAAAGATCCTTCCGGCATGAGGGGCGGGCCGCTATTCGAGTTCTTATTTGTAATTGATACAGTATTGCGACGCCAAAAACGCCGAGACAAGTTTGAATTGGTTTTCTTTACCCCTGCTACTGAGCCGGGTAGAAGACTAGGCCCGGAAGCGTTGGGTAAATTGATAAGGGAAATGGAGCGTCGTGGCATTCGTCAGCACGTTGGCCACAAGCTCAAGGGGTTTACGGGGGAGCGGGTCCTCACGGAAGGAGGTGACATCAAGAGTGACCTGACCGTCTTTGTCCCTGGTATGACCGGTCCTTCTTGGGCGCAAGACAGCGACTTGCCCCTATCAGAGGGTGGGTTCATCCGAGCAGATTCCCAATGTCGAGTTCTAGGTTTTGAAGGCAATGTGTACGTCGCAGGAGATGCAGGAAACTTTCCTGGACCAGAGTGGATGCCCAAACAAGGTCACTTGGCTAACATCGAAGCACGAACAGTCGCAAAGAACCTAGTGGGTGATTTACGTGGGGAAGAGCGAAATTATACCTTCCGAAAAGAACTGGTCTGCATCATAGACACTTTGGACAACGGAATTTTGGTTTTCCGCAATCCAAGCCTAGGAAAGGTGTTTCGATCTCGCCTGACACACTGGGCAAAGTGTGTTTTTGAATCGCTTTACTTATATCGCTATCGAATTACAGGCTAGTTGCTGAAAGAAAAACCCCGCTAGAGAGCGGGGTCGCAGTCAACTCTTGCAGCTAACCGATCAGAGTGGCTAGGCAGCCTCGACGTTGCGGGCCTGGAGGCCTTTCGGTCCCTTTTCCACGTCGAACTTCACCGTTTGCCCTTCTGCGAGGGTCCGGAAACCAGAGCCCTTGACAGCGGAAAAATGAACAAACACATCTGCTCCACCATCATTAGGAGAGATAAAGCCGAACCCTTTGGATTCGTTGAACCACTTCACAGTACCGACTGGCATAACAACCTCAAGTTTTCAAAACACTAGAAAATCCCACGACCTACCGTTCTCGAAAGGGCACAAAATTCTGCTTAACACGCTGGGCTAAGCACACTTTCGAATCGTCTTACTTGCACCACTTCGAATCATAGATCAGTCGCTGAAAAAAGACCCCGCCAGAGAGCGGAGCGTAGTCAATTCTTGCAGCTGACACCACCCAGTATGGCTAGGCAGCTTCGACGTTACGGGCCTGAAGACCTTTTGGTCCCTTTTCCACGTCGAACTTCACCGTTTGCCCCTCTGCGAGCGTCCGGAAACCAGCACCCTTGATAGCGGAGAAATGAACAAACACATCCGCTCCCCCATCATGAGGAGAGACAAAACCGAACCCTTTGGATTCGTTGAACCACTTCACAGTACCTACTGGCATAACAACCTCAAGTTTTCAAAACATCAGAAAATTTCACGACCCACCGCTGGCGAAACGGTAGCTTCGTCAATCCGAACAAGACTTCGACCAGTACCCAAGTCAGCGCGCATTCGGAAACCGCGCTCGTGACTAGCGTTCTCAAAGCACACCAGACAACTTATGAAAGTGTATTCCAAGTGCATGTGAATTGCAAGCGTTTTTTCGAAAAATTCAGGATCTTGAGACTGTGACGCTCCCTCTACGGAGCGAGACAGGGATGTCGAGTGACCCCGCCGATTTAAGCCATGGTGGAG
>CAUYTX010000466.1:0-11412 GCA_963575665.1 Gammaproteobacteria bacterium
AATAAGACTGATTATGATTACTTCATAACTTACGAAGCTGTATTTATTAACGGCAAAATGTCTTCAGTAAAGATTATTAATTTCGAAGCGAATGAAAACGCCAAAAGAAAGATCCGAGATGCCGAGTTTGCCAAGAAAAATAAAGAAAACTATCAATTTAGACAGACTTGGCAATACAAGTATTTTGTAAAGCCGTACAATCGTGTTGTTAGTTTTATATTTTTTAAAACCATTAAAGTTTTATCTTTCTTATCCACTACGCTTTATAAGATAGAAAGAAATATAAGAATATGAAAGAAGAAAAAGATTCTGTGTTTCTTATTTGCGACTGTTTTAGTCACGGGCTTCTTGTTGAGAAGTTCGAAGGCGAAGAAGAAGTGTGTTTGAGTCTATTTGAAAGAGGAATGGATGGCAGAATCTTAAGATGGTCAGAAAGATTAAGATGGTGTTGGCAAATTCTTAGATATGGAAAGCCTTGGTCTGATTTTATAATATTAAATACAGAGAATCAAAAAAGATTAAAAGAGTTCTTAGAAAATAAATGAATTATTTTATTTGTTCTTTTTTAGAAGTTAAAAACAGTTCGCGAGGTCTTGGCGTATTCGCCAAGACAGACGTATCTTCTGAAGTCATCATAGAGCATTCTCCTTTTAGCGGTTGTTGGGCTAGTAAATGGAAAGATACACCAGAAAATTTAAAAAAAATAGCATTTTCTTATCCACAAAACAGTGACAATTATGTTGTTGGATTAGGATATACATCTATTTACAATCATAGCGATAATAATAACGCTATATGGTTAACTTCTGATAATGGTATTTATATAAGAACAGTAAAGAAAATAAACGCTGGTGAAGAAGTGTTTATTCATTATGGAGATAATTATTGGTCAGGAGGGTGGCCTAAATATTAATTATGAAATTCAAGAATTTTGAAGGTATAGAATATACAGTTAATTATAATAAACCATTAGGAAGATACAAAGCTTCCGGTTTATGTGATTCTCCCGATATGAAAAACCCTCAGATTCATGTTGATCCTAGGTTATTAACGCGCCGCCAACTTAACGTATTGATTGAAGAAGTGTTTCATGCTCATCTATTTGATTTACCAGAAAGAAAAGCTAGAAAGTTCGCCGCCAATCTAGGTAAACTTGTATATAATAAGTTTATAGCAAAAAGTAAAGAATAATGTTTTATTTTTTCCCATTTGCTTGTATGATATGTACAATTAGAATATAAGTATGAAAAAATGTTTATACTGCAATGAATTTATCGACACTGACAACGACGACTATCAAAAAGTCGGTAAAAAGATAGTTTGCGTATTTTGCTACGAAGATTATGCAGATGAAATAGACAATAATCTTACAGATGACGATGAAGAAGAAGATAATTGTCGCGAAGAAGAATAAATAGTGTAATATATATTAGCGCAATACAAACTGTTCTAACTTTAATCTTTTGATTAAAAAACAGCAAGACCCGAAGCGCATCAAGCTTGTGTTTGATATCGGGTCTTTTTTCGTCCCTACTCCTCACTTTTTTCAAAAAATCTTGCGTAAGCCGTTGACAACCTCTAAAAACCTGCTAAAGTCATTGCGTATGGAAAACCCATCAGCTAAAAAAGGTCGTGGTCGCCCCATTGGTGCAACCTCCACTATTGAAATCACGTTGGCCGAGCTTCTTGCGAAGCTTAACAACGATGTGAATGCCACTGTTACTGTTGGCCGTGTTTGGTATGGCAAGTACAGCAACGTTCCTACAGCGTCGGTTCAGGACGGTGATTCGATTCCTCAAGAGATTCTGAATCAGCTTGACGAAGAGCCTGTTGCAGAGTTTACTATCTCTCAGTAATGAATCACTTCGCTGAACTTGTTGGTCAAGAAGAAGTTAAACGCAAGCTTTCCTTTTATTTGGAAGCTCATGCTAAGACTGAACTTGTACCGTTTTTAAACTTCGTTGGTGCAAAAGGTTTAGGTAAGACCGCGTTTGTTCGCGAATTTGCTAAGAACATTTACAACACCACCGGAGTTAATAAGCCACTACTTGAGCTAAATAGCTCTAGTATTAAATCGGGGAATCAGTTTTTCGATCAAGTTTTTCTTCCCCACATTCAAGATCAAGAAATTATTTGTTTCTTTGATGAAGCTCATTGTTTGCCAAGAGATTTTAGTTATGCTTTGTTATCTATTCTTTCTACAGAGAAAGATCATGTAATAGAATATAATGGCGGCAAGAATAATTATATCTTCAATTTTAAGAAGCATCATTTTATATTCGCGACAACTGAATCAGATAAGCTATTTATTCCGTTGCGTGATCGATTGACGACGATTGAATTTGCAGATTATAATACGAGCGAGTTGAGAGAGATTTTCCAAAAGTCTTTGCCGAATATTAACTTTGATGAAGACGCTCTTTCAATGTTGTCCGAAACGTCCAGAGGTAACGCACGGTCTTGCGTCCTCCGCGCTAAAGAAGTTAAGTTATATACAGATAGATACGAGATAACTGACTTTACAAAAGAAGACGCACAAAAGCTTTTCTTTATTCTTGGTATTTTGCCTCATGGCTTAAATAGAATTGAATGGCAGATACTAAACATATTGCGTAAAGAAGGTAGTTGTACTCTTTCTATGTTAGCTGCAAAAACTGGTTTGACAAGAACGGCGATTCAAAAGGATTTTGAATTGTATTTAATTCGTAAAGGATTTATTAGTATCGATAATGTAAGATATATTACAGCTAATGGATGCAAAGCTTTAGAAACTATAAAGAAATAGTGTAAGATATTCAAGTGCGCTTCGCAAGCATAGATGCCGATGCAGGGGTTTTGTAAACCTCAGAGCAGAGTTGAAGTCTCTGGCGAAGCTCCAAATTTCCCCTTGACAATCAGTGAAAGTGTGATAGATTGTCAATGTTCTTTAAATGGGATTGAAGCTTTAAAGTGAAGCAATAGCCTTTTAAGCTATTGAAGAGGGAGCGTTACCCTCCAGTCCTACCATTTTTTTAGTTCTTTTAAAATTTAATATGTAGTAGTTTCTGTGGGCCATTAGCACAATTGGTTAGTGCAACGAACTCATTTAGTAAAGTGCCTTATAGAAGAAATTCTATATTGAATTGCGTCAAAGTCGGTGAAACCTAAACTAGAAATAGTAGGCAATGCCGAGCCAAGCGAGATTAAATTAATCTTGAAGGTGTAGAGACTTGACGGCGCGTTCCTAAAGTATTAATACTATGGAAGTGGCAAAGTCCAGAGAGAATAGAAATATTCACAAATCCGAATTCGTAGGTTGAAGGATCGTACCCTTCATGGCCCACAGAGACTATTATATCTTAGATTGTTCTTTAACATTTTGCAGAAAATCAACGTATTCTTTTTCAACTTTATTTAAATTCATTGGTCCCATATCCTGTATGATATAATTCTTATAACCATGTCTTTCTATAGCTTCGTATCTTGATTTATCTTTTTGCTGCACTCTTTCTAACAATTCATTTCCCATTACTGATTTATAATGCCAAACACCATTCCAATGAATAGCTAATTTTTGACTTGGGATAATGACATCAGCATCCCAACCATCAAATAGTCTTTTATTGGCGATAGCATCAGGATATATTTCTTTAATCTTAGCGAAGAACATTTTTTCATTACTGCTCCTATTACGTTTATGAAACTCTAAAGAAGAAGTTTTACTTCCTCCCTTTTTACCAGCGTTTTGTCTTACTATAAAATAACATTCATTTGAGCATGTTTTTTGTTGTCTACAATGGAAAAATTCTTTAGAGCATACAATACAGGTATTTTTTATATGAGCTACTTTATAACAACCTCTTGATAGAACTTTATGATCAGCTTCTTTAAGTTTTTTATTATATCTGCTCTTATTTGATGCGGATATTTTATTTTTAGTTTCTTCAGATCTATATGTATTAATTTTATTAGCGCATGGTCTTGAACAGCAAGGTTTAAATAAACTTTTAGAACGTTTTTTAAAATCCGCTTGAGTTACTAAAAAATCAGCATTACAATTAGCGCAATTAAGTTTTATTAATTCTTTTTTAATTAGAGATGTTTGACATTTATTCGAACAAAAATGCTTTAGCTGAGATTTTAATTTATAATCGCTTTTAAGTTGTTTTTGAATTCTTTGAAAATCCTGTTGACAACCATCACATTTGAGAGCTATCATGGATGTAGATGCTGAAGAAAGCATTTGTTCTATTGAAATAAGAAGCATATATATATTATACACCAAAATGCGAGAAGTTCAAAAGATATGAGGTCAACCAAAGGTTTTCGTTGACAAATCGTTGATTTTTCGCATAATAGTGCAAGATTTCGTTGTGGGTGAAGCTGGTAGTCTAGCGCAGTGGCTTATAACCGCTGAGTATTGGGGCGGAACCAACATCCACAACCAATTTTTTATCGGTCCATTGGTCTAGTGGTTATGACACTGCCCTTTCACGGCGGGGACGAGAATTCGATTTTCTCATGGACTACCAAATTTTTCCCCTTGACAGGGGTCACAGTCTATAGTAGATTGTGCGTGTTCTTTAAATGGCTTAGTAGACCAACGGCAGAGTCAGCGAACTTTTAGCGTTAATTTGAGTGCTTGGAGAGAAATTTCCAAAGTAGAAATCGTCAAATTCGGGGAAACCTTTAAAATGGCAATCCCGAGCCAAGTTAGATTAAGAAATTAATTTAAAAGGTGTAGAGACTTAACGGCGATCATCTAAAACAGAAATGTCATGATGAAGAGAAAGTCCAGACCACAAATCAGCAATGAGCAACGAAAGTTGTAGTGGTACGAAAATTCGTCAAGTGTGGATTCGACTTCCACCTAAGCCACCATTTTTGTTCTTTTATAAATTTTCCAACACGATGCACCCAGCTTCCAAGAGCAAACCCATGTTAACAGACTTGGAAATCTGTTATGGACGGCATACGAGGAAATATTGCGGTTTGGGAGTAATTACCTAAGCCGCAATACAATTTTGCAGCAATGAGGGCAGTCGTCACTAAGACGTAGTTTGAGGTACTGGAAATAATCCGGTATATCAAGCAACTGAGCGACCTGATCTGCGAAACATACAGTGCGCCCAAGTGATAATGTTTCTAGTCACTTTACACTGTGCAAAAAATGGGCAATAATTTTGACCATTAGTATATTAGAATTATAGTACGCTACGGGAAGTAGTGGAGACTGAAATTGAACGAGATAGACATTTGGAAAAAAAGTACATATATGTTCGAAAGTAAATGTATTGATTTTCCATACATACGGAACAAAGCAGTGAAATCCTCGTATATTCGTAAGTCATGGTCATTTAGTTTTTATTCGATGTCAGCAGACTCACAAATGCTGAAGATATATTAATTGCAATAATATGTTTTTGGAGAGTGAGTGGGTTGATTTATACTAGTGTAGATCGTAATTATCTTTATCGAATCCCTTAAACCAACATCGAATATATTTCTCGCTAGAAGGACAAGGGGCTTCACGCCCCGTTCTGAAAAGACTTACTTCTAGTGGGATTTAATTTGACAATACTATATAAGAGTATAAGATAGTTGTAGATTTTAACGTTCCCGTAGCTCAGGTGGATTTAGAGCTTTCGCCTTCTAAGCGAATGGTCACAGGTTCGAATCCTGTCGGGAACGCCAATTTAAACTGATAGGTAGAATAATGGTAATTCTCAAAACTGTTAATTTTGTCGATGTTCGTTCGAATCGAACCCTATCAGCCATTTTTTAACTGGAGTATCGCATAGCGGTCAATTGCAGGACACTGTAAATGTCCCGGCTCAAGCCTACGATAGTTCAAATCTATCTACTCCAAGTTTTTCAATACATTTTAAATCCACTTAAGTCAACTTCATTAACTTTATATCCACTACTTAATGAAGATATTGTATTATTTACTTCAGTCAAATAGCTAGGTATATTTGTTGCTAGACCAGCCATAGCTCCAAAAGTTAAATACCATCCGCCAATTACTGCAATTTCATTATTAATAATAGTAGAAACAAGATTGCCGCTGTCGCCGCCAATAACTGGTTCGAAATATTGCGCTCTATCAGGATTTTTAGATATATTTATTAATGTATTTGTAGATCCATAAGTAATATTAATTACACCATTTTCGCCAATCAAAGCTTTTCTTTCTTGATCGGAATACAATAAAGGAAAATTAATTTGCTTATCAAAATATTTAAGATAATTAGCTGGCAACACGCTACAAACTTTTAGTGAAGAATCTACTTCTTTATCTAATTCACCAATTAATATATCAGTGTTGGCAACACGCTTTGTTTTCATGACGTTATAAACAAGTGATACATTTTTATTATTTATAAAGAAAATCATAAATGGCGATTGTGAATAAGGCACATGATTAGATAGTAAAACATGTTTCTTCGTTATAAGTGTTCCGCCGCCAACTCCTCCAAGAGGAACAACGGCAGCAGCATAACCAGTTAGATCTAAACTTTTTGCCCAGCAATTATTATTTCGGGGCCAATTATAAGGATTAGCATAAGGAGTTAAGATATTTTTTTCTTTTTTATCCTTAATTAGATTGTCAAAGTTATCAGATATATGAGAAAATAGATCTAATTTTGTTTGAACAGAAGTCCCGGTAGAATTTGTGATTGTAATTTTTGGCTTGGCCGCATCAGCTAACGCTTCATTCTTGGCTTCTGCGATTATTTTTTGGATTAAAATTGTGTGATCTGCGACTAGTTGGTTTAAGGTTGTCATACATATTTGCTTACACCGAAAAACTCCGCTTGACAAGGAGAAATTTTCTGCCATCATGTTTGCACTGAATGAAAATAGTAATTAATAAAGATCACGGCGGCTTTAGCTTGAATGAAGAAGCTACCTTTCTATATGGTAAAAAGAAAGGATTAAACATAATCAAAGACGAGAAAAAATCTACTAAGTTTTGCGAATATTATTATATTGATGAGATAAAACATGATAATCATTTTTGCGATTGGGACATCGAAAGAACTGATCCTTGTCTTGTCGAAGTTGTTAAAGAGCTTGGAACAAATGGACGTTACGGCAACTTGAAAATCGTTGAGATTCCTGATGATGTAAAATGGTTCATTTATGAGTATCATGGTATAGAAGAAATCCATGAAGAGCATAGAAAGTGGTCCTGATTACATGAAATACAGATGCGTTTTTTGCTGCAAAGATAGTGAAGAAATTCCTTGCCAAAATTGCGGCAACGATCATACTCTCTATGTCAAAGGTGAAAAGCACACTTGTCAGTGGAGTCGCAGAACTATCGCGACGATGGAGTGCAAGGTTTGCGATAGAGTTATTAGTAATGTTGATTATTTTTCCGGTAATATAAAAGATATATGAAAAAAGGCGACAAATTCATTCACACTGACATCGTTGGCAGAAAACATGAAGTTACATACACTGGAACCCGGCGTGAAATTAAAGGCTGTGAGTTTGAATTTTTTGTAGATGATAAAGGCGGCGGCTGTTTCTTTACTGACTCTGAGGTGAAAAAGATGGAGAAAAAAGATTAATATGAAATACAGAAAAAAACCCATAATTATAGAAGCAACGCAATGGTTCAAGCATGGAGATCATCCCAAAGTAGAGATGGATTGTGTTGGGCCGGGAGGCGTTGTCCTTGGATGGATCTCAACACTAGAAGGAGGCCATGAAGTTACTCCCGGTGACTTTATTATCACAGGAATCAAAGGAGAACACTATCCTTGCAAACCTGATATCTTTGAAGCCACTTACGAGAAAGTAGAAGAATAATATGAAAATGACTAACGATAATAAATTAAAAATCGTAACCTTAAGCCACAACATTAAAGCCTTATGCTATATACTTGACAAAAAAACATTCAGTGAACAGTGTGTCACTAGTGGTACTTTTACTGAAATTGAATCTTTGTTTGATTTGGCTAAGAAATTGAAAGAAATAAACAAAGAAGAATAAAAAATAATATGTTCCACGACATAAATTTAATCCATGAAATCCCTCAAGAAGTCAAGGATGCAGCCCTGTTTCTTGGAAATTATTTCAAAAAACAAGGTATTGACAACTGGGCCTTGTATGACGTATCTTCGCGTCAGAGTTTCAATGGAGCCTACAACCAAGGGCTAGATACTGCAATCAGCCTCGTCGAAGAGTGCAGCGACATAGAAACTATCATTTGCGGATTAGAAAATAGCAAAAGACAATTCTCAAATGAAGGCGATGGTATTGATTATCAAAGAGTTTTTAAATATAAAATATGAACAGAGAAAAATTAAATCTAACAAGTGAACAAGGAAGAGACATCGTTTATGGAGATGATAGTAATTTCGTTACTATCGAAGACAAGATAGTTGGAAAGAGACGATGGTCTATTGAATATGAAATTGTTGTGCAACGCAAGTCAGATGGCAAATACTTCAAAGATGGCTATTGTAGAGGAGCAACAGAAAATCAGGATGAAAGCCCATACGAATGGTCCGAGCCTAATTTTAAAGAGGTATTTCCTGTAACTAAGACTTATATTGATTACGAATAAAATATGAACAAAAAAACTAAAATCAATCCTGAAACAGTATCAGACAAGCTATTTACAGATACTGACTCATGGAAAATTGGCAAGACCGATAACAAACGAAGAATCTTTGTCTTCAAAGAGAATCGACCTCTTACTAATAGAGATTTTTTGCTTGCTATTCCAGAAGATCAGATTCATTCAATTCAATCTCAAAAAGGCAGCGAAAATTGTTATTTGAAAGTAAATGGAGTAGAAGTGCATGGCAGTTTTGAAAAGTTAATTGACATATTGGGCGAAAGATTAGATATTAAATAATATGAATCTTATTGGCAAAACTTGTGAAGTATGCAAAGAAGGCACTTACGCTGAACGCAGCATTCACGATGATTGGGATGGAAAGCTCACTTGCGATAAATGCAATCATAGAATTGACAACAGACCAAATAAAATAAAAGCAATGAAATTCACGCCAGAAAATATTCGCCACCTTGAGCCAAATCAAATCTTCTGCTACGGAGCCAACGAAAAATTTTACCACGGTGCTGGAGCCGCAAAATTAGCCTTGAAATGGGGCGCAAGGCATGGTATTGCTGGTCTCGTAGGCCAAACCTACGGCATCCCCACAAAAGATCGCAACATTCGCACTTTGCCCCTTGACAAGATTCAAGTTCACGTTGATACTTTCCTCGCTACGGCATTTTCTCACCCTGAGTATGAATTTTTAGTAACTAAAATTGGGACAGGGCTGGCTGGCATTCCCATCTCAGACATTGCCCCCCTATTTAAGATAATTAAAACAGGAGTATTTGAAAACGTAATCTTACCAGAAGAGTTTTATAGATATATTTACGATGAACAAGCTAGAAAAAGCTAGATGGCGAAACATCCTGCGAAAAGCAGCTAAAGCCAATCGCCTTTTCAAGAAGGGCTACCTCGTATTCGATCATCATGGCATTCGGTTTGAAGGATTTAAATTTGAAAATGGTCTGTTATATGAGGGCAGTGAAAATTACAGATCTGTTTGGATTAGTAAGGACAAGCTGTGGAGCGAGCATCTTCATACGCCAATCAAAGAGTTTAATGCTAAACGATTTGACAAGTGGACGGCGGTTCACCCCAAGTATATCGAAAAGATTTAAGTAATATGGATAACAATTCTATCCCAGAAGACTGGAAAAATATTACTGATCCAGTATTAAGAAAAAAAGAAAGAAGAAAAGCGTGGGCAGAAGCAAACAAAGAAAAAAGAAAATTTCAATTTAAAATATGGTATGCCACCAATCAAGATAAAATAAAAAATTATCGTCAAATAAATAAAGAAAAGATGAGTTTAAAAAACAAAAATTGGGCAGAAGCAAACAAACAAAAAAGAAAAGTTTATAATCAAGTTTGGAGCAAGACTAATTTAGAAAAAATAAATCTATACAAAAGAAACAAAAGAAAAATAGATATACAATATAAATTAAGATCATGTTTAAGATCCAGATTTAAATCAGCGATAAGAATGAATTGCAAAACTGGAAATGCTATAAATGACTTAGGATGCTCCATAAATGAATTAAAAATTTATTTAGAATCTAAATTTCAAGAAGGCATGTCTTGGGACAATTGGAGTTATGAAGGTTGGCATATCGATCATATCAAGCCACTAGCCTCATTTGATTTAACTGACAGAAATCAGTTACTTCAAGCTTGCTATTATACCAATCTTCAACCATTATGGGCAAAAGATAATCTTTCAAAAGGTGATAAAATAATATGATCTCATTCCTTAAATGGCTCAAATGGTGGTTCTGGGAAACTCGCAAATGCGAGCATTCTTCGTTTGACGAATGCCATTCTGCGCTCTATGATGTAGGCATGAGCAAGGGATGGTGGTGCAAAAAATGCGGCAAATTATTATATAAAGTATGAAAGTCAAAGAACTAATCCAAGAATTACAAAAACTCGACCCTGAATTACTTGTTGTAGTTAAAGGTTACGAGGGAGGAGTAGATGAAGCAAATAATATCTATTTATGCAATGTTGAGTTGGACTCTAATGCGGGAATAGAGTATTATGGAAAGCATGAAATCTTATATGATGGAGAGAAGCCTTGGAGCGAAAACAGTATCGTTGCCAAAGCTGTGCAATTAAGAGCAGGACTATGAGAATACATACAGAAGACATAACTTTTATCGCAATGTTTGTTTTAGTTGTTATAGGTGCTATTGCTTGGGGTCTTTATATCAGATCAACTAACAATACCATTAAAGTAATAGATAATTGCCAATATATTCGGCAATACAATGGTCATGGATGGAATCTAACTCATAAAGGTAACTGTACAAATATAATACATTACAGAAAATGAACACTATCACAAAAATACAAAAAAAACAAAAATTCACTGAAGAAGAAATCCAAAAATTAATAAATGCTGGATTCAAAGAAGTTGAATGTGACGATACTATTCCTGAAGAGGACAGACAATTTGAATGGGGAGAAAATCTTCATGATGATGAAGAATATATAAGTAAAACGGTTGAAACTACTACTAAAAAAGGAATATTTGAAGTCACTAATTATACTTGGCGTTATATTTGTCAAACTTATTTCTGCAAAGGAATAGAAGAAGTTATTGAAACAACACATTAATTTAATAAAAAATATAAAAATATATGAAATTTAGACTCTGGGACATAAAAAATAAAAAATTTTTACTTCAATCTCAATTTGCTGTTCTTGGTATCGGCAAAATAATTGTCTCTAAAACTAAATCTTTAAATGATTTCGAAAATGTAGATCAGAAAGATATAGTCTTACAAAGAGATAGATGCAACTATGATATGCATGAAATAAGAATATATGAAGGAGATCTAATAGAGCATTA
>CAUYTX010000467.1:0-31771 GCA_963575665.1 Gammaproteobacteria bacterium
ATCAGTACTCCCCTCCTTAGTTAAGGAGGGGTGCCCCGAAGGGGCGGGGTGGTTGTCTTGACGCACTGCTATTTATCAGTATGCGCGAAAAACCCCGTCCTTCAGGGCGGGGAGGATGTCAAACCTTTGCATCCTTGTTCCCCCTCTCCCTAAAGAGAGAGGAGGCTAGGGGGTGAGGTTGTCTTAAAAGAGGGTCGGGCAAGGTTCTAGTCTGTTTGGAAACCTCCATTGAAAATAGGTCGCATGTTTTGGTACAATAGGAATGGTATCTATCACCTATTGGGGAACCACCATGGCAGACCTTTTTTCTGAAGCTTGGATGAAGCGTTTTGGTGAAGAGTGGAACAAAGAAGCCAAGTTAACTGGGGACCTTGCAAAGATCAACTTTGCATCGACCATCGCTTATGGCTTTGCCGGGGAAGCTAAACCTCGCGGATTTATTCAAGTTCAGAATGGGCAAGTAGTCGCTTCGGGTGTTTATGCAGGGCAAACCCTGAATTGGGACTTGCGTGCCAGTCCAGAAAACTGGCAGAAATGGATTGAGAAAGGGCTTGGAATGATGGCCCTTGGGATGGCATACACCACCGGCAAGATGAAATTTCAAGTCGGAGACTACGGGGCGATGATTAAAGAGCCTCGAATGGCAGGCCCGTTCATTGAAAGTTTTAGCGTAATGGGTCGAGTGTAGCCGTTTTCAGATTAGCCCTCGAGTTTTCGAGGGCGTTTTCTCTTTCAAATCTGCGGCGGTTCACGCTTTATTGAATATACCTGCCGCGTCAACAGGGTTTTTCAAAACGCATGCCGAAAAAACTCCTTGTCTTGTTGGCGAGTGGCCTCGTGGGAACGGTCAGTGCTTCCCCAGAACAAAACTTTAATCCCTCTTCGCCGAGTGTCTTGACTGTCGAATCCCGCGGAGTCAGTGCAGTGACTACCCTTGGTGGTACTGTGGTCCCGTTTCGAGAAGTGACACTTGCAGCACAAATGCCAGGTCGAGTGGTATTCCTAAAGGGAGGGGAGGGCGATTGGTTTGAAGCAAGAGAAGTGATTGCAGCCATTGATGATCAAGATCTTCTTGCCCAGCGGCGTGCTGCCATGGCAGATGTGGTCAATGCAGATTTTGCTACGCGAAATGCTAGGGTTCAGTTCTCCCGCGAGTTGTATTCGGGCCGCAGTGGACGACCCAACACTGACATGGGCATGGGCGTGCCCTCCATGTTTGACCAGTTTTTCACTCGTCCCCTATCTGGCATGACTGGAATGAGCAATCCCGGGCTTGAACGACGTGCCGAGGTTTATGGCGCGGGAACCGGGGTAGAACAAGCTCAAGCGGGGCTCACACGTGCTCAAGCTAGGATCGAAGAGATCGACGCAAAATTGCGAGATACTCGGTCTATTGCTCCTTTTGCAGGGGTTATTGTCCAAAAATTTGTAGAAGTAGGGGACACTATTCAACCTGGTCAGCCTATTTTCAAAATTGCAGACACTCGTAATTTGCAAATCCGGGTGGAAGTGCCTGCGCGGCTCATGCCAGGGCTCCGAAAAGGCATGATCTTGGCTGCAAAATTAGATGTGGGCAACACGCGAGTAGAAGCCCGCGTTGCTCAGATTTATCCAATGGCGGACACTCAGCGTCACACGGTCACGGTAAAACTTGACATTCCACCGGGTTCTCCAGGAGGCCCAGGCATGTACGCCGAACTCCAGATTCCGGATGTCAGTGCAACTTCTAATACCTTGCCGATGGTTCCCGTTTCCGCAGTGGTGTGGCGTGGGAGTCTTCCCGCAGTCTTTATCATGGGCAATGATGGCAAGAGCGAACTGCGGATGGTTCGTGTTGGGGAGCGCGTCGGAAACCAATTCACCATCCTTTCTGGTTTGAACTCGGGTGAGCGTGTCCTCGCTTCTCCTGGAGGTGGTGCGGCTGTTGGTTGGGGTCAACCGAATCCAGAATAATCCCTTTCTAAATTTTCTAGCCAAATGACCGAAAAACACCATACTGACCAGCCAATCGCCCATGAAGGTTTGGGTGTTGCAGGCGCAATGGCGAAATCTTTTATCCATTCGCCACTTTCCCCACTTTTGTTGTTTGCCTCTTTGTGTTTGGGCTTACTGGGTTTGGTGCTGACACCGCGCCAAGAGGATCCCCAGATCTCTGTCCCCATGGTAGATGTTTTCATCTCTTACCCTGGGGCTTCTTCTGCCCAAGTCTCCGCTCTTGCGATTGATCCGTTAGAACGAATCATGAGTGAGATCACGGGAGTGAAACATGTCTATTCGGCTTCCATGCGTGGCCAAGGAATGGTCACCATCGAATTTGATGTGGGACAGCCAATGGGACCTTCCGTGGTTAAGATCCATGACAAGCTTCAGTCTAACCTAAACCAGATCCCCCCTGGTGTGATGATGCCGTTGGTCAAACCAAAGGGAGTCGATGATGTCCCCGTGGTCACACTAGCACTCTGGTCACGTAGCCTAGACGATAGTACTCTTCGGTCTCTTGCGTTAGATGTTCTCCAAGCACTTAAGGAAGTGCCCAACACGGGTTGGAATGAGATCATCGGGGGCAGACGTTCTGAAATTCGCGTAGAGGTGCGACCCGAGCGTCTCTCAGGTTTTGGCATTAGCCTAGACCAAGTTGCTCAAACCGTTCGTAGTGCCAATGCAGAACAAAGTGCTGGTTCCGCAGAAACGGGTGGATCTAGGTACTCAATTACGACTGGCGCGTTCTTGCGCGGTGCTGACGATGTCAAAAAGTTGGTCGTGGGTATGCGCGATCGCATGCCTATCTACGTCAGTGACGTAGCTGATGTTTTTGAAGGCCCTCAAGAAACCCAACAGATGGTCTCCCACTACACGGGAGTAGCTACTCAAGCCAAAGCGGTTGCCAATGGTGTTGCCTCCGTCACTATTGCCATTGCTAAAAAAGAGGGAAGTAATGGAGTTACGGTTGCCAATGCAATTTTAGAGCGTTTATCTCAACTTCGTGGGCATTTAATTCCTGCTAACGTAGAAGTGGAAGTTACCCGTAATTATGGCGAAACCGCCAATGAGAAGGTTAACGATTTACTAAAGAAACTCTTCATTGCCACGGGAGCGGTGACCATTTTGGTGTTTCTCGCCTTGGGCATGAGGCCTTCTATTGTGGTCACGATTGTGATTCCAGTCGTGATTTTGCTCACGGTGTTTGGTGCCCTCATGACGGGCTACAGCATCAATCGTGTGAGCTTGTTTGCACTGATCTTTTCGATCGGCATTTTAGTAGATGATGCTATCGTGGTCGTTGAAAATATCTATCGTAGATGGTTAGTCAGGGGAGAAAACGATACAGAGACGGCCATTGATGCCGTTCGTGAAGTAGGTAACCCTACGATCTTGGCTACCTTCACGGTAGTGGCTGCATTACTCCCAATGGGTTTTGTGAGCGGAATGATGGGACCCTACATGCGCCCTATTCCGGTACTTGGTTCTATTGCGATGGTTTTTTCTCTGTTTGCTGCTTTTATGTTTACTCCTTGGCTGGTCATGCGGATTAAACCTAGTCTTGCCGCACTCAGAAAAGCAGAAAAACGCGAACATCGAGAAAAGGAAGTCATCGGACGATACTACCGCGCGCTCATGATGCCTTTAATTGAAAACCGATTCTTAGGTTGGATGGCGTTGATTGGGATTGTTGCCGTTTGGTTCCTCTCTGTTTCTATGTTTTATCTTGAGTTGGTGCCAGTCAAGATGTTGCCGTACGACAATAAATCTGAATTTGACGTCGTATTCGACATGCCGGATGGAACCGCGTTGCCAAACACGGCTAACGTTGCACAAAGGATGGTGGAGGTACTCCGAAAAATCCCAGAAGTAACCGCTCTCCAAAGTTACGTGGGAACAGCTTCTCCCTTCAATTTTAATGGATTGGTGCGCCATTATTATCTTCGTGACAAGTCTTGGCATGCCGATATTCAAGTTCAGTTGACTGCAAAGAAGGCTCGAACTCGGAAGAGTCATGAAATTGCAGTGGAGGCTCGCAATCTTTTAGAACCAATTGCTAGAGAAGCACGTGCTAACTTAACAGTGGCGGAGGTACCTCCTGGCCCTCCGGTGCTTCAATCGATTGTTGCGGAAGTATATGGCCCAGACGAACAAACTCGGCGTCACTTTGCTTCTGATTTGACACAGCTTTTTACGAAAGCTGCGCTCCCAACCCCCGGAGAGATGCGGGTGGTGGACGTAGATAATTATTTGACCGATCCACATGATGTATTTCGGTTTGAAGTGGACACCGAAAAAGCCGTGCGCCGTGGCATCTCTGTAGACACGATCAATCGTAATCTAGCAATGGCCATGGGAGGCGAAAAGCTAGGGGACGTCAAGCGTGGCAAATCACCAGAACCAACTTACATCACAATACAAATCCCGCTAGAAAAGCGTGCGCAGATTACGCAATTAGGTGACTTGCCTATTCCTTCTGCTTCCGGGACGGTTATGCCTCTTGCGGAGTTAGGCCGTTTCGTTGCGGTTTCGGAAGATCAGACGATCTACCACAAAGATTTACGCGCCAATGAATATGTAGTTGCGGATCTGGTTGGGAGGCTCGGTGCACCTATCTATGGCATGTTTGCCATTCAGGATCTTCTAAACCACTACACCACACCGGATGGTATCCAAGGTGTTAGTGGTTCTTACCTTGGCCCACCCAAGACTTCAGATAAGAGCGGTTTTGAATGGACTGGCGAATGGACAGTTACTTACGAAACTTTTCGTGACATGGGCATTGCCTTTGCCGCTGCTTTGGTGCTGATCTATATCTTGGTGGTGTGGGAATTTGGTAATTTTATGTTGCCTGCCATCATCATGGCACCGATTCCTCTGACACTGATTGGGATCGTGCCTGGCCACTGGTTTATGGGTGCAGAATTTACCGCTACCTCCATGATTGGTTTTATCGCACTCGCGGGGATCATCGTGCGAAATTCAATTCTTTTAGTGGATTTCGCTAAAAATGAGATATTGGGAGGTCGTAGTCTTCGAGAATCGGTTGTCTTGGCTTCTGAAACTCGAATGCGTCCCATCATGATTACTGCGTTTGCTTTGGTGGCCGGGTCTTTTGTGATCCTTTTTGATCCAATCTTCCAAGGCATGGCCGTTTCCTTACTTTTTGGTGTGTTGGTTTCTACTCTTTTGACCTTAGTGGTGATTCCACTGGGTTGCACCAGCGCGGCAGATTCTTTTGAGTATCCAGTCCCTCCTGCTCCTGCTCCGGAAGATTCAGGAACTCATTCACGGCCTTTGGATGTATCTCCCGTAGCTTCGGTGGTTATTTCCCAACCCTCGCAACCAGAAACTACGGTAGAGGCTAAAACTTCGGAACCTACAGAAATTCCGCGTCCTCTCTCTTGGCCCGGTCAGGTGTCTGCTCCTACTGTTGCTCCGGAGACTTCTTCAAACGTTCAACCAATTGTGGTGCGGGAGAAGAATGATTTATCTGCTGATCCGCTTACTGGGGAGATTATGGGAATACCACGGCCTCACATGGAACCCAGACTCCATGAAGTTGAATCTGCACCAGAGCAACCTCGGCAGGTCCCTTCAGTAGAAGTAGTAGAACCAGAGATAGTAGGAGAATCGGTTGCGATCCCGCGTCCGGATTCCTTTGGACGAGCAGAGCCGGTAGAGGCAGACTCTATGCCTGTTTCGAAAGAAACACCTACCTCGGAGGCAATTCAGCAAGAGAGACTTTCGCCAGGAGCATTGGAAGCGTCGTCAAATAGGGTTCTGCCAGGAAATCACAAAGATCGTGCGGGAGTAAAACGTCGCGGTATTCGGTTAAAAATTACTCCCCCATCGCAGAGTTGATTGCAGATCGCCTATCCGGATTCTAGTAGTTCTAAAAAACTGCAAGGATCCGGTGTGGGAGTTTCTTGTTTTGATATCCTCCTCACCCTAAAGGACGAGTTTTTTCGCACGTACTGATAAATTAAGAGATTGATATCAGGTGCTCGTAGAGGCTAAAGATTTTTTGACATTGGCCGCTATTTGTTGGAAACTTACCGTGCATGGAGCTGTGCCATGGCCCTTGAGGTTTCCGGCCCCCCGAATGTTGCAACCCAGCCAATTAGTCGAAAAGCCGCCGCGCAGCTACAGTTTGAGACTCAGCCAACGGCCCAGGGGGTGGAGTCGACGGACCGTGTTACTTTGACAGCCACTGCAGAGCGGTTGCGTCAAGGGAGCAATGGTGCGAGATCCCCCATTGATGAGAAACGACTGGAGTCTATCCGGCAAAAAATTGCGAGTGGCTCATACCAAGTGGATGCTTCGCGAGTAGCGGATAGGTTGCTTCGCTTTGAATCTTCCCTAACAGGTACTTCCTAGTGTTTACCACTTCCAGTGGTTGGCTGGATCTTTTGCCGCAACTCACCAGCCAGTTAGAAGCGCAAGTTTCCCTTGCAAAGACCTTACTGGGTCTCCTAGAAGGGGAAGCTCGGGTAGTGACCTGTAGTGACCCAAAGGCCATTCTTGACCTTGCTCATAGAAAACAGGAAATTGCTGAGCATTTGGAGCAGGTTGAGAAGTCGAGGTCTCTTTGTTTAGAAAATTATGGATTGCCCGTTGCGTTGTCTCTTTTAGAGCAAACCTTACTGCACGCAGGAGCTACGCAAGCTGCGGCTACGTGTAAGGAGTTGTCGCAGATTGCGCTTGCCTGTTTTGAATCTAATCGTACCAATGGTATCCTAGTGGAGAGTCGGTTTCGCCACGCGCGCCATGCACTGGAGATCGTAGCTGGACATTCTCCCGCGAACGATTCGTATGGGCCTAGTCGTAAAAGTTATGGAACCGAAAAATCCCGTTCTGCGGGGCGTTCTTGGGCTACCGTTTAGATGGAAGTTATGGCAGTCGCATCTACCGATCCTACTTCAACTGACCTAGCGGGTAGTGATTACGAAGAAATTACGGGAGATGGGCCTGTTCTCCGGACCATTGACCGAATTCGTGCGGGTCGTGCTCTCCTACACATTCGCATTCTGGACAAGGAAAATCCAGACGCTTCCGGAGATTCCTTCATCAGCACAGTGGTTGGCGTGGATATGGTGCGTCGAACTTGGGAACTAGATGGTTTGCACTCCAAGGAAGGACACCAACGATTGCGTCAGGCGCGCAGTTTCAGTGTAGGCACTCGATTGGATGGCGTGATCGTCCGATTTCAAGCAGAAGTCATTGGGGTGACCAAGCAGGACGAATTTCTGTACTACCAAGTTTCCGCACCTCGGTCCGTTCGTATTTACCAAAGACGTTCTTTCTTCCGAGCTCCCTTAGGAGCACAGCACCAAGCAATCTTGACTGTTTCTATTCCTGGTTTCAAGGTTATGCGTGGCCAAGTCCGCGATCTGTCACAAAGTGGATTAGGAGCTGTTTTTAAACAATCTGGTCAACTCTTTCATACGGGACTGTACATCCCAGATAGTAGTTTAGTGTTACCAGATGGAACTGATATTCGAAGCGCGATCGAAGTACGTTCCACACGTCATTCAGACGTGGGGCTATCCTTAGGTGCTGCTTTTGACGATCTTTCAGCGGCAGATCAAAGAGTTCTTGTCCGATTCATTTCTTTCCTAGACCGTGAGTGGTGTCGGAGAGGTCGTTCTTAAAACGCAATTTTTAGAAGACCATGCACACTCAACATAGCTCCCAACAGCGATTGCGTCGATTGATTGAAATTGGAATCTCTCTTTCTGGAGAGTCTAATTCAGAACGGCTCATTGAATCTATTCTCTTGTGGGCTAAAGAGATTACCCAAGCGGATGCGGGTACGCTCTACCTCCGAGAAAAAAATCACCTACAATTCACCATTTTATGCACGGATTCCCTCGGATTGGCCATGGGGTGTGTAGGTGGTGACCCCATTGATTTGCCCCCGATCCCTTTATATCAAGAAAACGGCACTCCTAATTTTAGTCTAGTTTGCAACTATGCAGCGTTGACGGGTCAAACGATTCGTCTTGAAGATGCCTACCTAGCAAAAGGTTTTGATTTTTCTGGCACCCGCGCGTTTGATCTAAAAAATAATTATCGATCGGGATCTTTCTTGACCGTGCCTATGTCTAATCATGAGCATGAGGTCATCGGGGTGCTACAATTAATCAATAAACGCAATCCAGAAACTTCTGGTTTTGTGTCTTTCGATGAGGAAGATGAACAACTCGCCAAATCGTTAGCTTCACAAGCAGCAGTTTCCTTAACTAAACAGCATTTAATTCGGGACATGGAGGCGTTATTTACTTCTTTTGCTGAAGTAATTGCTACTGGAATTGATGCAAAATCACCTCACACCGCAGGTCATTGTCGGCGTGTTCCTACGCTGACGTTACAAATTGCCGAAGCAGTTTCTGCCACCAAAGAAGGACCACTCGCTTCTTTTGTATTAACCCCTGAAATTCGGAATACGTTGGCTTTAGCTGCGTGGCTTCATGATTGTGGAAAAATTTCGACTCCAGAATGGGTCATGGAAAAAGCTACTAAACTTTATTCATTGGCTGATCGTATTGAATTGGTAGAAACTAGATTGGAATTGCTTCGACGGGACATCGAAATTGAAGAATTGCGAGCTGCATTGGAACAGCATGGCGGAAAAACTGCGGTTGCCGGAATAGACAAAAAATTGTCTCAAAATAGTGAACGATGGTTTGAAATTCGTGCTTTCTTGAGAAAGTCTAATTTGGGGAGCGAAGGAATGACCCAAGAGGCGAAGATCCGCGTAGGTGATCTCGCCAAAAAATCTTGGATTGACCTAGATACAAAACAAAAACCTTTCCTAACAGAAGATGAAGTAAAAAATCTCACCATTCCTTACGGTACCCTCACACGTGAAGAGCGTGGCATCATTAATCAACACATTGTGACTACGATCAAGATGCTTGAACAGTTGCCTTTCCCGAAACACCTTCGCCACATTCCGGAATACGCTGGTGGGCATCACGAACACATGGATGGCACTGGGTATCCGAAAGGACTGAAAGGGGAGCAAATGTCGGTGCCGGCCAGAATTATGGCCATCGCGGATGTTTTTGAAGCATTGACTGCTTCAGATCGTCCCTATAAAACACCTAAAACAATTAAAGAATCCCTTTCAATCATGGATCGGATGGCCACCTCTGGAAAATTAGATTCAAATATCTACGAAGTGTTTATACGCAGTGATGTTTGGCAACGTTATGCAAAAGAATATCTTAAACCTGAACAGAATCACGAATGAGTAGTCAGTAGTGAGATATCGGCAACTCTAAAAAACAAATTTCGAATTTTTTGCAGCAACGCTAGACGATTTTTTCGAATGCTTAGATCATCAGTCATGACCATAGTTTCCTCAAAAAATGTATCTACCGATTCCTTGATTCCCGCTAATAGTACCAAAGATTTTTGATAATTTTGATCTTTAAGATCAATTTCTAGTTTTGTGAAATACGAAAACAAAAGTTTTTCTGCAGGTTCCTGTAGTAGGTTCTCTTCTACTAAACTAGGAATTAAAATAGAAGGTTCTCGGAGAATGTTCTGAATTCGTTTATTAGCTGTTATTAAGCTACTCGCCTCAGGCAGAGCACGAAAACTTTGGACTGCAACCATCCTAGAGTGAAAGTCTAATGGGGAGCTTGGTCGAGTCATAGCTACAGACTCAAATTCGTCTGGTTGAAAACCTTGCTCCAGAAAATAGCCACGCAATCGATCCATCATAAAAGAATAAACTGATTGAAGTACATTTTCTGGCGAGTTGAAAAAACGATTATCCTGAAAAGACTCAATAGCTTTTTTCAAAAAAATAATCAAATCTACATGTAGATGACCTTCTATAAGAATCCGCAGTACACCCAATGCAGCACGCCGAAGACCGAATGGATCTTTATCGCCAGTGGGTACTACACCAATTCCAAACGCACCTACCAAGGTATCGATACGATCCGCTACTGCCAATATTTGCCCAATGGGGGTTTTCGGCAAAGAATCTCCAGAAAATCGTGGGAGATACTGTTCTTCTATTGCAATAGCCACTTCTTCTGATTCTAAATCTTGTCTAGCACATTCTCGCCCAATAATGCCTTGCAGTTCGGGAAATTCTCCAACTAAATGAGTTAATAAATCACATTTTGATAATTCTGCAGCGCGTCTTGTTGTTTGTGGATTATTTTTCAAAACCTCCGAAATCAAGGAAGCTAAATTTGAGACTCGGATAACTTTTTCGTGGATACTCCCTAGCCGATCTTGAAATATCACTTTCTTGAGGTCTTCGATCCTAGACTCCAAAGGCTGCCGTCGATCCTGTTCCCAAAAGAAGGCAGCGTCTGCCAAGCGAGGTCGAATTACACGCTCATTCCCTTCTTGGACACGTTTAGGGTCTCTACTTTCGATATTACTAATCGTAATAAAATGAGGAAGTAATTTTCCGGAATCTCCGATGATTGGAAAATACTTCTGTTTTCCTTGCATAGTAGAAATGAGTACTTCTGTAGGAATCTCCAAAAATTTTGGATCAAAATTTCCAACGATGGGTACTGGCCACTCGACCAGGCTTGTCACTTCTTCCAAAAGTGCATCCTCTAGGATTGCTCGCCCGCCTAAGCTGCACGCAGATACTTCAACTTGAGCACGAATTTTTTCGCGCCGAGTTTTGAAATCTGCAATGATTCGTCCACTTTTTTCTAATAAGGCAGAATATTCTTCTGGAGTAGAAATAGAAATCTGCTCTGGAAAATGAAAGCGATGACCATAGCTTTCTCGACTCGTCTTTTTTCCTAATATCTCAGTATCTATTATTTGATTTCCAAATAATGCAACTGCCCAATGTACCGGCCTCACGAATTCTACTTTTTTAGATCCCCAGCGCATTTGTTTTGGGATTGGGAGTTTGGCGAGTGCAGAAACAAGAATTTCAGGTATAACTTCTTCTGCAGATTTTCCTACTTCTCGGACCCGGAATACCAACCAAGACCCTTTTTCTGAGACCAATTTTTCTAATTGATTTACATCAACACCGCAAGAACGCGCAAATCCTTTTGCAGCAGGTGTCCAGTCGCCTGCCGCATTAAGAGCCGAAGACAACGCTGGTCCTCGCTTTTCTATAATACGATCTGATTGGTAGGAGGAAAGGTTTTTAACCAGGACTGCTAATCTTCTAGGCGTGGCATACGCGTCAGAACTTTCGAAAGACAAACCTGCTTTTTCGAATCCAGTCAGGATATTTCTTTCAAGTGTTTTGGACAACTTGCTGAGTGCAAGTGGTGGAAGTTCCTCTGATCCAAGCTCAAATAAAAAATGTTGGCTAATCATATTTTTTCTCGAAACTTAGATGAATTTTCAATACTTTTAGGAGTTACGCAGTTGGATTCACAAGTTACTGATTTCGTTAGATTTATTTTTTTTTGACGAAAAACAAAATTTTTACAAAAATCAAAGACTTATATTTTCAACTGCGTAACTCCTAACTTTTACAACATTTCTTCTGCACTTATGTTCAAACCATACCTGTCGTTAAAAATTTCTCGAGATTGTTTAGTACGATCTGCTCTCATCCCAGAAAGCATAGACAAATACTCTACCGTCACATCACCAGACACGTATTCGCCTGTAAAACAGGAAGTATCGAATCTCGAAACTTGAGGATTTCCCCGACCTACTGCAGAAATAAGATCTTCAAGATCTTGATAAATCAACCAATCTGCTCCAATAAACTCTGCTATTTCCTCTTCATTTCTTTGGTAGGCTACTAATTCTTCTGAACAGGGCATATCGATCCCATACACATTGGGATAACGAACTGGTGGTGCAGCAGAAGCGAGATATACCTTTTTAGCACCTGCATCGCGTGCCATTTGAATAATTTGTGCGGAAGTAGTTCCCCGAACAATTGAATCATCGACTAAGAGAACATTTTTTCCATTAAATTCAAGATCAATCGGATTCAATTTTTGACGAACAGAACGAGAGCGTTCTCCCTGACCAGGCATAATGAAAGTCCGACCTATATAACGATTCTTAATAAAACCCTCTCGGTAAACTACACGTAACTCATAAGCAAGTTGTAAAGCAGAAGTCCGACTAGTGTCCGGAATTGGAATGATAACATCAATATCATGATGTGGCCGAATACGTAAGATTTTCTGCGCAAGCGTGATACCCATGCGCAATCGTGCTTTATACACTGAAATTCCGTCCAAAACAGAATCAGGACGAGCAAAATATACATATTCAAATATGCAAGGGGAAACCACCGTAGAATCTACGCATTGTCGTGTAAAAAGCTTTCCGGAATTTGTTATAAATATAGCTTCTCCGGGAAAAACATCACGTTCCCTTTTGTATCCCAAAGAATCGATTGCCACACTCTCTGATGCAATAACCCATTCCGTTCCTTCAAGCGTGTCACGTCTGCCAAAAATTAGAGGACGGATTCCATTTGGATCCCGAAATGCTAAAATGCCATGTCCGATAATTAAAGCGACTACGGCATAGGCACCGCGAACCCGGCGATACACATTTTGTACTGCATCAAAAACATCTTGTTCGGAAATATTAGGTTTGTTTTTACTCACAAATTGAAGTTCGTGCGCAAAAATATTAAGCAACACTTCAGAATCTGAATCCGTGTTCAAATGACGCAAATCTTCTCGAAGCAAATCGCGTTTCAATTCTTCCGTATTGATTAGATTTCCATTATGAGCGAGGGCAATTCCGTAAGGAGAATTCACATAAAAAGGTTGTGCTTCTGCCACACTTGAACAACCCGCAGTAGGGTAACGAACATGGCCAATTCCTACTGACCCTTGTAACCGCATCATGTGTCGAGTATGAAAGACGTCCCTTGCTAATCCGTTATTTTTACGAAGGAAAAGACGATCTTTGGAACAAGTGACTATGCCCGCTGCATCTTGGCCACGGTGTTGGAGTGTAATTAGCCCATCATACAAAGATTGATTCACAGATTGATGGGAGACGATTCCAATAATTCCACACATAAGCAATCAACTACAAAAAGAACTGTATTTTTTCAATTCAGCTGGCATAAACCTACATCCTTGCTTTGATATTTCTTCGAATTGCCCGATTAACCTAGTTTCTTTCCACCAAGGGTCTTTTGGGAAAGGCGTGAATCCTGCTAAAAAGACGGTAATAGCAATTATAAGAATACCCCTCGCTATTCCAAACAGCATTCCCAAAAAGTGATCGACGCCAGTGGCACCACTTTGCTCTACGAGAGAAACCAATATACGATTCAAGAGTGCCATGATTATGAGCATGAAAAAAAATAGTGCAGCAAACGAAGCCACACGGCGCATGGAAGGAACCGTAATGTAAGTTTCGAACATAGGAGCTATGTGTTCACTGAAAAGCAAAGCCACTGCTAGTGCAATCCCCAAGGAAACCAAAGAGAGCACCTCTCGAACGAATCCACGTTGAAGGCCCACAACCGTAGAAAGGAAGATGATTCCAAGAATTCCGTAATCAAGTGAGGTCATGAGAACGTTACTTCGCAAAATGCTCAACCATAATTCCTGCTTACGTTCTACGGATAAGGCAATACTTGGCCAGAAGTGTGCTCGTCGCGCTCTAAACGAGCTCGAAGTGTACTCAATTCTGTTCGATCAGTGCTCGGCCCTACTCGTACACGCCAGCGTTTACTGTGACCATCATACCGACTCTCTACGAATGCTGGAAAACCTTTTTTTCTCAAACTGTCCCGTAATGTTTTAGCACTAGATTCCTGATCTAGGCTACGAACCTGAACAATCCAAGCACCCGTAGGGTTCGATTCAGGATGGTTCTTCTGATCTTTTGGTTGCTCCTTTGGGGTTTGAATAGGTGTCTTTTCAGGAACAGTTTTGGCCTGAGTTTGCGATTTTTTGGGACTTTTTGGAGGAGATACAGGAACTTGAACGGTTGAAGTCGGGGACGGTTGTGCCTGCTGTGCTGGTGGTATGGACAAAGGCTCAATTGGTTTCAAATGTGCGGCAGGTACTGCCATTCTTACATTTGTCGGAGAGGAATCAGGATTCTTCGCAACCAGATCTCCCAAAGCATGAATAGCAGAAGAAGAGTCCGCAAGACGCAACTGCCCATATCGGCGCACAATGTGCATGTGAATTTTAGGACCAGGACTGTAATAGACCAATTCTTCTAGTTCATTTTTTGGATTGGTACGCAGCCACAGATTTCGACCAGTTTGTAGTGATTGTAGGCTTTTAACGGATGGTCCTAATTTACGCAATACGCTGGTTTGGTCAGGACGCAACATTGCTTTAGAAAACGTCTTATCTAGGGAGTCTCCTCCGTGGATTTCAAACAGATGCACGCCCTTTGGGAGAGGCCGAGTGGGGGGAGCCACCTCTGTTGCAGTGAGTAGCACCTCGGCTGTTCGGTCTTCAACAGGAGGCGTCGCATGTACTGGAGGAGACTCGATCAAAGTAGGAGTGGTAGACACAGCCGTTGGAGGAAAAACCACCTCTTTTTCCTTCTCTTCCGATTGGAAAAAACGCCAGTGCTGCCTTTCAGGAATGTTCGCATTTTCCAGTCTTGTGCCAGGGGCAGGGCGCATATCTAACCACGGGTGTAACAATACTACCCCTAGGGCAACCAACACCGTTGCGCCTATGAGACGATTTTTTAGTTTATTCTCCTCCACGTACCTCTCCTGCGGGACTAGACATGGATGTCAGGTGACCCAGCCAACCTAATCCATGAGAACGAGCAGGCGACATTATCAGTCACATCCAAACTAGATTCAAGGTTTTTAGGACCGAGACTTCTATTTTTCTTCGTGTAATTTGTGTATATCCTAGCCTAACTAATTGATTACCTTGATACCATAAGGATGGTGTGCTTAATTGAAAAACATGCTAGCTAAGGATTTTTGAATGTTTGCAGGAACTGGACACAAAGCATGTTGATACTTTGGATGATCAATTCCAATAGAGATCTCAGCACCCGCGTGCACATTTTCAACCATTTTTGGATCTAGCGTAAAACTTGAAAAGTGCACCGCAGAGGTTTTTTCTGAATTGCCACGCGGCATGTCTTCATCAGAAACGGCAAATACACGATCGAAGCCAGTAACTTGAATCCAAAGAAAATTCTCAATACCTGCCCATTCCTCTAAGGCAGTCTTCCTCTCGTCGGCGTCTGTAACCTCAATGAAAAAAGTGGCTTTCCATTGGTTTCCTTCTGGAATTAAAGGATTATAAGCATCTAATTCGCCTTGAATCTCCTCTGGAAGATAGAGCCTTTCTGCTCGGAGCATCTCCTGTACTTGATATTGTATGGTCAGTCGATCTTCGAATTGCAAAGTAGCATTCGGGCCAATGGCAACGGTTCTATTTTTCTTGTGGGCTATGACCTGTGCTCGAAAATCGGAACGAATCGAAGCGTAATGTTCTAAAGAATAAAGATCGGTTATTTTTAGTGGGTTCACAAAAATCTCTTTTTTAATTTTTGGGGATGTGGTAACCAGCGGAAGATCATCTTCCACGGGAGAAAAAACGATCTAAGTCAGCAATGGTTAATTGAGCCCAAGTCGGGCGACCATGACTACATTGCCCACTTCGCTCGGTGGTTTCAATATCGCGTAATAATTGATTCATTTCCTCAATAGACAAACGCCGATGGGCACGCATGGATCCATGGCAAGCCATCGTTGAAAGTAATTGATGCACTTGCTCGGTAACACGTGTACTACTCCCAAGCTCTGCGTAATCCGCTAGCACATCCCGCGCCAAGGTAGCAATGTCTCCCCCATTTAATATTGCAGGAATTTCCCGCACCACCACAGTCCCACGGCCCAAACGCTCTATGTCTAATGCTAATGTCTGTAACTCTTCCGCGTGCTCCACGGCAAGTTCGGCAGCCCGCTCTCCTACCTCTACAGTAATTGGCAACAACAGGGGTTGATGAAGAAGGCTTCCTTTAGAATACGCCGTTTTTAACCGTTCGTAAGTAACTCGCTCATGTGCCGCGTGCATATCTACCAACACCAGTCCATGAGCATTTTCAGCCAAAATGTAAATCCCTTGAATTTGGGCAATTGCGTGTCCTAGTGGTAGCAACTCTGGAGATTCTTCCCCCCCCTCATGAATCACAATCGCAGGCGAATCCCTTTCGCTTGGAGTTGTTTTAGGTGCGAAATGTTTGGAAGGTGGTCTAAGATTGGGGATTGATTTTAAGAGAGGATAACGTTCCTCGGAATCAATCTTTTCAATAACATGGGTAGTCGGATGAGACAAAGATTTTGAAGGACTTAGGGCTAGGGCTTCCCCAAGGGCACGAACTATAAAATTGTGAATAATTTGTGAATCTCGAAATCGAACCTCTTGTTTAGTAGGATGTACATTAACGTCTACTCGCTCTGGATCTAACGTTAGATACAATACGTAGGCGGGATGACGACCCGTGTGGAGTACGTCGGCATACGCCTGACGAGCTGAATGGGCTAACAGACGATCCCGAACCACGCGCCCATTGATATAAAAATATTGTTGATCTGGTTGGGCTCGTGAAGTAGTCGGTAAACCCGCAAAACCCCACAACCGTAGCCCTCCGAGTTCAAAATCTAAAGTCAATGCTTTTTCCGCGAAGTCATGTCCTAAGATTTTGGCAGCGCGTTCCATGCCGTTTTCGCGACTTGCAGAAGGAAGGGATTGAAGCAAACGTTGGTTATGTCGGAATGAAAAAGCAACTTCAAGATGGGATAAGGCAATCCTTCGGATCGTTTCTTCGAGATGCCCCAATTCAGTTCGGACACTTTTAAGAAATTTACGTCGGACAGGTACATTATAAAAGAGATCACGAACTTCGACGGTAGTGCCTTCTGGGTGCGCTACCGGAGACATTTGAGACTTGCTTGCCTCTAGGATCTTAGCAGTCGTGGCGCCACGCATTCTGGAAGCAAGGGAAACATGAGCCACGGAGGCAATGCTCGGCAGGGCTTCTCCACGAAAACCCAAGGTGGTCACTCGTCCTAAGTCTGAAAAATCTGTAACTTTACTAGTGGCATGCCTTTGCAGGGCAAGTGCTAAATCTTCTGGATGGAGACCCCAACCATCGTCTCGCACACGAATGAGGCGAAGTCCACCATCATCCACCTCAATATCTATCGATCGAGCACCGGCGTCTAAGCTGTTCTCTAACAGCTCTTTAACCACAGAAGCTGGGCGTTCAATCACCTCGCCAGCAGCGATCTGGTTGGCCAGCTCTGGTCGGAGAATGTGGATCCTTGGTGAAAACATTTAGCCTAAGAGTTTCACAATTTTTCTTTGGAGAAGACAAGTATGTTAGGATTTATCATGCGTTATTTTGGCTAAGTGTACTCCCTCTTTGAAACATCGTGCGACTAAACATGATTAGACAGTGTACTTTGAAGAACTCGATTCGAGCCACCGGCGTGGGACTACACACGGGAGAAAAAATCCACATGACCTTGCATCCTGCTCCTGTGGATAATGGAATCGTTTTCCGAAGAGTAGATTTAGAAGTCCCAATCGAGATCCCAGCGCGCAGTGAGTATGTAGGAGATGCTCGCTTATCTACTACTTTAGTCAAAGAGGGAGCCCGGATCTCCACGGTAGAACATTTACTCTCTGCCATGGCGGGTTTAGGGGTGGACAATGCCTACATTGATTTAACTGCACCAGAAGTACCCATCATGGATGGCAGTGCAGGGCCTTTCGTTTTCCTAATTCAGTCTGCAGGAATTGAAGAACAGGAAAGTTCTAAGCGGTTTATTCGTATTAAGAGGTCTATACTGATTGAAGAAGGGGATAAGTGGGCACGCTTCGATCCCTATGAAGGTTTCAAAGTTTCATTTTTAATCGATTTCGATCATCCTGTTTTTCATGGCAGGAAAAAAGAAATCACCGTAGACTTTTCAACCTCTTCTTTTATCAAAGAAGTCAGCCGAGCGCGGACTTTTGGTTTTATGCGGGATATCGAGCGGTTACGTGAGAATAATTTAGCCCTCGGAGGCAGCCTCACGAATGCCGTTGTCGTGGATGACTATCGTGTTATCAATGAAGATGGTCTACGCTCCGAAGATGAATTTGTCAAACACAAAATTTTGGATGCAGTGGGGGATCTTTACTTGTTAGGCCATAGTTTAATTGGTGCTTTTAGTGGTCATAAGTCTGGACACGCTTTGAATAATCGGCTTCTTCGCGCTTTGGTAGCGGATTCTCAAGCTTGGGAAATTGTAGTTTTAGACTAACTAGGAGTTACGCATTTAATTTTTACAAAAATTTTGTTTTTCGTCAAAAACAATAAATCCAACGAAATCAGTAACTTGTGAATCCAACTGCGTAACTCCTACTAACTTCAAATTTTTATGGCAACCTACGCCATTGGTGATATTCAAGGTGGTTACGAAGCCTGGATACGCCTTTTAGAATATATTTCTTTTACTCCTAAGCGGGATCGTCTCTGGTTGGTCGGTGATTTAGTAAATCGTGGGCCATCTTCTCTAGCGGTGTTGCGTCTTGCTCAAAAAATAGATGCTGAGATTGTTTTAGGCAACCACGACTTACATTTTCTGGCGGTGGCGCATGATATAGTTCCCTACGGTCGAAAGGACACTTTTGAAGAGGTGTTACGTGCTCCAGATCGAGATTCTTTAGTGGAATGGCTTTGTCACCGACCTCTTTTGCATCATGATCCAGTGCTTCAAATCACAATGGTGCATGCAGGATTGGCACCCCAGTGGGATTTAGCAGAAGCCCAAATGCACGCTCAAGAATTAGAAGCGGTGCTACGCGGTCCTGATAGAAAAGAGTTTTTCAAAAACATGTATGGTGATGAGCCGGAGTGCTGGTCAAACCATTTGAGTGGTTGGGAACGATTACGATTTATTAGCAATATTTTTACGAGATTGCGTTTTTTTACTTCTGAGGGTGCCATGGACATGCAATATAAAGGCACGCTCGACAATGTACCTCCTGACAAGATTCCTTGGTTTCTCGTAGCAGAGAGAAAAACCCAAGGAGAAATGATCGTGTGTGGGCATTGGTCTACCTTGGGGTATCGTTTTCAATCTAATGTTCACTCACTGGATAGTGGGTGTGTGTGGGGTGGAAAGCTATCTGCCCTCCGATTAGACGGAATTCCTATGTTGTACCAAGTCGATTGCCCAAAATGTGCTGAGATCGAATAGTCTACAATTTTGGAGAACAGGAGTAGCTTGCTTTTGAAAAAAAAATAGAGCACACTTGAAACTAAGTGCTCGTTAGAGGAAATCCAAGCAATGCAAGTTTGGAAAATGGCAGTGTTCGGGCTGGTCTTTGTACCTAGCTTGGGGTTTGCAGATCCTACCCCCCAAGACCAAGCGAAACAATTGATGTTCGAACCCACCAAAGGCAACTGCTTAGCCTGTCACAAAATAGTGGGTGGTGTCTTCCCGGGAAACATCGGGCCTACACTGGAGGGCATTCAAAAACGTTTTAAGGATCGAGCGCAACTGCGTGCGCAGATCTACGATGCTGCTGGTCGTAATTCTGATACTGTCATGCCACCTTTTGGACGGCACGGCATCTTGACTGAAAAAGAAATCGATTTGATTGCAGACTATTTGTACACGCTTTGACACACGAGGAGACCCCTAAGTGACTGAGTCAACCCATGGTCGTAGAGTCTTTTTGAAAGGCAGTTTTGCCACCGGAGTAGCAGGCGTTGCCGTGAGCAGCGGGATATTAAAACCTACAAGTGCTCTTGCGGAATGGCCCGCCGCAGTTTTTGAAGCCAAAGGCATGAAGGAGGCTTTGGGCGGCAATGAGGGTACGACGTCTGCTGACATTACCATTAAGGCTCCGGACATCGCGGAGAATGGTGCTGTCGTTCAGGTCAGCGTAGAAAGCACCTTGCCTAACATAGACACCATTTCGATTTTGGTGAAGGAAAATCAACGTCCGCTCTCGGCTGTTTTCAAACTCGCTCCGGAAGTGTTGCCTAACGTTACCACTCGAATCAAGATGGCCAAGACTTCAGACATCGTCGCGGTTCTCAAATCGGGTGAGAAGACGTTTAATGCCGCTAAAGAAGTGAAAGTGACCATCGGCGGTTGCGGCGGTTAACCCACTAGTCCAGAGGAATCTATTCAAACATGGCCACCAATACGATTAAGATTCGTGCTTCACTCAGTGGTGACGTTGCGAGTGTAAAAGCACTCATTCAACACCCGATGGAAAGCGGGATGCGAAAGGATAGCAAAACGGGTGAGGTCGTCCCTGCTCATTTCATTGAGGAAGTGATTTGTGATTTGAACGGCAAAACAGTGTTGACTGGGTTGTGGAGCGGGTCTGTTTCCAAGAACCCTTACTTGTCTTTTAGCGTTCGAGGTGCCAAAGCAGGGGATTCCGTTGTCCTGAAGTGGAAGGATAACAAAGGAGACACTGACTCCACGGAAGCTAAAATCACTGCTTAATTGACTCTTCAAGGGCACTGCTTTCGGGTAGTGCTCTGCCAATGAGGTTTCCATGGCAAAAGGTGCATTTTTTTTCTTGGGTCTATGTGCTGCCACGGCTTCCTTGGCAGGACCAGCAGAAGACCTAACCCAGTTCCAATCTTCCTTTCAGAAGACATTTCCTGCAATTCCCTTTTCTGAATTTGCCAATGGCGCATATGCACTAGACGCTGAAGGCAGGAAAAATTGGGAGGCTATTGAGGAATTTCCCCCTTATACCCCCGGTTTGGAAGACGGAAAAAAAGCATTTGAAACTCCATTTGCTAACAAAAAAACTTTGGCGGATTGTTTACCCAATCGAGGCATTGGTATTCGTCAGACGTACCCACGTTTTGATACCAAAATGGGTCAAGTACGAACATTGGAAGATGCCATCAATGATTGCAGGGTACAAAATGGAGAAAAACCCTACGTTGATTTAGAAAAAGGGGAAATTGCGAACATTTCTGCTTATTTGGCTTCTACTTCTCGCGGAAAACCAATGGATATTTCTATTCCGAAAGATCCAAGGGCATTAGCAGCCTACGAAAAGGGAAAACAGTTTTTCTACGCAAAACGCGGTCAACTGAATTTTTCCTGTGCGGATTGTCACGTAAAAAACGCTGGAAAACGTTTGCGCTCCGATACCTTGAGTCCGGCACTTGGGCATGGCGTAGGGTTTCCTGTGTACCGATCTGCGTGGGGATTTTTGGGCACCTTGCACCACCGTTATAAGGGTTGCAACGAGCAGGTTCGGGCAAAATCTTTTCCGGCACAAAGCGAAGAGTATCGAGATCTCGAGTATTTCCAAGCCTACATGAATAACGGGGTTCCCGTTTCTGGGCCTAGTGCAAGAAAGTAGTTCTTTAGGGCCCCTGGGCAATTCCAGTTACCAAAGTCTTGGGTAGTTCAGGGGCAGCATTGAATAATTTAGACATCATTCTCATTACGTTTAATCGAAGAGATTTTCTTGAAAAGACACTGAAAACTCTCTTCTCCTCGCCGTTTCGCGGATGCAACCTTTGGTTGCTCAATAATGCTTCTACGGATGATACCTTACAGGTTTGCTATTTTTGGCAATCTCAGTTTCCACACTGTACATTAGTTACTCACACGTTCAATATTGGAGGCAACGCTAACATTTTACGTGCCTATGAGTATGGAAACGCAGAATACAAATGGATCTTATGTGATGATGATGATTTACAATTCGAACCAATAGAAGACCTATTAGAGACGATTCAAGAAAGTAAATACGACCTAATCCGAATTTCAGATGCCGAAATCGAAAAAAAAGAACGTGGACAAGCGAACACACTTAGTGAAATTTTGGAAGGGAAAAATCAATCTTCTTTTCTTTCCTTTAGTTTCGTTCCCGGGGTGATTTTTCGTGCTAATCCAATTGCTTTGACAATGAATCGAGCTTACCATCACATATACACCTCTTATCCACAACTCTTCGTTTTATTTGGTGCTTTTGAATTATCTGCCAGTGTCTACACCACTCGCCAAGCTGTGGTAGTACGTGGTGTTAACACCAATGGGACAGGTTGTGAGGTTTATCGATATTGGTTTCTTGCGACACGAGCTATTCGAAGTACACTTGGGCAAAAAAAAGCCATTTCCACTATTATACGTCGTAAGACTATACTGGGTCTTGGCATTGCCATTACCAGAGACAAATTAAACGGGCGACGATTCGAAAATCTGTTCTTTGCTTGGAGATCCATTTATCAAAGCGCGCCTAATTGGTTATCGAAGCTCGTAGTCCTTTTGAGTTTTCCATTCGTTCTGGTGCCGAAACCAATTCTCCAAAAATTGGTTTCTATTCTAGCACCTGAAAAGTTCCAAATTTGGGATTTTCATCAAATCAGACAAAACCGCGAGCATGATGAATCGTAATTGTACAAGATTCATGCCTTGCGAAAAGAAATAAGCAACATAAGAAACGCCATTAACCCTTCTGAAGCGTAGGTTGCTAATGCTGCTCCTTGCCACCCTAAAGCTGGTATCCAATACAAATTAAAGAAAACGTTACTTCCTGCTCCTAATAATAAAATCATGGTGACGTGAGTCTGTCGACCAGTGGTAGCCAGCAGAGTTTGTAAAAATAAGCGAGGCAAAGAAACAATAGGTAACCAAGCTAACCATTGTAATACCGAAACAGTTGCAGCGTATTCTACACCAATTAACATTGGCAAGAGGTTTGCGAAAAAATAAAGGAAAACACTACTGAGAATGGTAAAAATAAAGGGAATCGGTAAAATTTTCCACATATAACGTAACGTATGGCCTATCCCCATTTTGCTTTCCCGAAAAAAACGAGGTAAAGCAGCCAAAAGAAAAGAAAGTACTGGAACAGTCGCAAAATCGACTACTCGGTAACCTGCAGAATAAATACCTGTAATCTCTAATGTACTTAAGTTCGCCAATATCGCTTTGTCAATGTCTACATATACTCTGTTTGCGACGTTTCCAACAGAAAACGAAAGACCTTCTGGAATTTTCTTTAATAAAATAGAAAATATTGGTTTCTTTGCAATGCCAAGATCTTTTTTCAACAATTTCCAAGCGTAAATAGTTCCTACAAGAGAAGCAATTGCGTAAATCATGCCCCACACAACTAACCGATTTTCCAGAGAAGTAATAGGTGCTAATGCCACTAAAAGTAATGCACCAGCAAATCTAGGAATCACGGGTATTAAGAAAAATCGGGATGCACGACCGATTCGTTCATATCCCTGATATGCACTGAGGGCCGCTGCGACAATAGGCGTAAATGTTAATTCTGCAAGGCCAATCAACATTACCATCTCAATGGAGATTGACGGAACCATGGCAAAAGCTATTACTACATATCCAATCCAAAGCACTGGCATACTTAGAAGAATTGCAAAAAGTGTTTCTCCCCAAACCATAGGGAAAATTCTAGGGTCACGAGAAATTTCCCGCACCATTACGGTTTGCATGCCCATTCCGACAAAATTGCTAAAGGTGCCTGCCAACGCAAGTAAAGCAGAATAAATGCCGTAGTCTGAGACCCTAAGAACACGTGCGATCACTAAAAAAACGGCAGTTTGAATGACTGTTCTTAGTCCCATGCCTATGGTCATTGCCAAAGTTCCTTTGGCTAATGTTCCTAGGTGCCAAGTCTTAATGTTTCTTAAGTACATTCTGTGAGTATAGATTGATAAAGAGACAAATAGCTTCCTAAAATTATTTTGGGATCAAAATGTATTTCGACCCTTTTTCGAGCGGCTGCACACATATCTTTCCAAAGTACTAGATCCAAAGCTAAACGTTGAACGGCTTCTGAAAACGCAATAACATCATCCTGCGGACATAAAAAACCAGTGACGCCGTCTTCAATGACTTCTGGCAATGCAGAACCATCGGTAGTGATGACTGGCAAACCGCAGGCTTGAGCTTCCAAAACAGCTAATCCAAAACCCTCTAGCCTAGAAGGAAATAGTAGCGCATCGCAATTTTGGTACAGCGTTACCATTTCAAAATCATCTTTACACCGTGGTAATATCCGAACATTCTTCTCCAAAATAGATACTTCGGAAGCTCGTGGACCCGCCAATATCCATAGTTCAAAATTATTTCCAAGAGATTTCAAAATCGGAAAGAGAAGATCTGCTCCTTTCCGACGAGACCAGTTCCCAACAAAGAGCAATCGAAATGGAGTATGAAAATGTTGTCGAGAGATACTCTTAAAAGTAGTAAGATCAACGCTATTTGGAATGACCTCCATTGTACGACATTGATAAACACTTTGGATGCTCTTTTCGGTGTATTGGCTTACCGTGCTGATCCGAGTTGCATGGTCTAAATTTCTTTGTTCTAAAAATCGAATCCAAGTTTGGTGATATAATGATTGCAGGAAGCTTTTATAGGATCTTAAAGCAGGATCTAAAACACAATGATGCGCGGTTACAAGAATAGGCAAATTTCTTGGAAGAAATCGACGGGGTAACCATGAATTCACGTGGGCAATGTTAGCCCAGCTAGGCGGTGTTGGTAATGGCACCGTCCAAGGTGCATATTCAGCACGATGCGAAAACCAAGTAATTTCCGCTCGTATGCCGGAGTTATTTAATGCATCCACCAGTCGCATTGTAAAAACGTCACTACCACTGCCTGCGCGGATTGTAGGAAACCAAATAGCGGGCACACGAGACATATTATGAAAACCTTATTGATTTCACACGCACACCCTCCTACCGTCGGAGGTATTGAAAATCAAAACTATGAGCTTTCTTATTGGCTTTCTAAAATAACAGATCTTCAGACTCTTGCAAACCGAAAAGGAAAGAAATTTTTACCAATTTTCATGGTGTTTGCATTTTTTCAAGGTTTATTTCTACAGTATGACATTATTCTATTGGGGAGCGCGGTGCTGTCACCCATTGGATGGCTTTTGAAAGTTATTCGTAGGAAACCAGTGATTTCTATTGTCCACGGGCTAGACCTCACTTTCCAAAATAGGTTATACCAACTTGTTTGGGTCAAGTTCTGTACGACACGATTAGATAAAATTATTGCGGTTGGCAGAGAAACTCTACGGATTGCAGAAGAGAAAGGCGTTTCGAAAGAAAAGCTAGTATTTATACCCAATGGAGTGAATGTACATAGACATGCAGGAAAGTTTTCTCGAATAGATCTCGGAATTCTCTTAGGCCAAAAGTTAGAAAATAAAAAAGTACTTCTTACTTCTGGAAGACTTGTCAAAAGAAAAGGAGTCGCATGGTTCATTCGGAATGTTTTGGTCAGACTTCCCAAAAATATTTTGTACGTGATCGCAGGAGATGGGCCAGATCAAAAGAATGTACTAGATGCCATTCGAATACTTCCTGACCGAGTACAGTGGTTAGGTTATGTTACCGATCCAATTCGAGACATTCTCTTTCATACTTGTGACGTGTTCGTACAACCAAACATCAAAATCGAAGGAGATACAGAAGGTTTTGGCATTTCAGTTATCGAGGCTGCTTTTTGCCGTATCCCTGTACTCGCGTCTCGTTTAGAAGGTCTTCAGGATGCAATTCAAGAAGGCAAAAATGGATTCTTAGTAGAATCTAAAAATCCTGAGGCTTGGGTAGAAAAAATCTTACAAACGCTCTCGATTCCGAATTTCCGAACAGAACAAGGAGAAGAATTTAGAAATTTTATAATTGCTAATTATCGATGGGAAAAAATTGCAGAAATTTACCGCGCCGAAATTGAAAAAGTACATATTTCAAACTCCACCCAAAGCAGATAGCAACGAATTAAGTGCAGCCGGTTCTACCGGCTTGACTAGATGATAATCAAAACCCGCAGCACGCGATCGTGCTTGCGCCTCTTCGTGTCCGTAACCAGTCACTGCTACTAAGTAAGGGCCTTCCCCTCCTGGCAAAGCACGTATTCGCTCTGCAGTGGTATAGCCATCAATGCCAGGTAAACCAATGTCTAACAATACTACGTGAGGTTGAAAAGGCAATATCTTTTCTAAAGCGGCTTCTCCCGTGTTGGCTACCAACACTTCGTGTCCTTCCATGCTTAGCCAGAGGACTGTCGTCTCTGCGACTACTGCATCGTCCTCGACCAGCAAAATCCTTAGTCCCCCTTCTAGTTTGCCTTGCGCGTTGGCTTCAGTCGCGTGTAAGGCTATGGGAGATATCTCTGGCAAAGGGAGTTGGATCTTAAAAGTAGTCCCTTGACCGGAGCCACCACTGGCAACAGAAACTTGCCCCCCATGCAGTTTAATTAACCGCTGCACCAATGTGAGGCCGATGCCTAGACCTCCCTGTGCTCTATCTAAACCACGCTCTCCTTGTTGAAATAAATCGAAAACACGCGGCAAAAGATCTTGAGAGATTCCAATACCGTTATCCCGAACCGTGATAGTCAGCTCGCGTCGCCCTGCCACTGCAATCAGTTCGATTTCTCCACTTTCTTGAGTGTATTTTGCGGAGTTATCTAATAAATTTTGCAGCACTTGAGTTAAGCGAATGGTATCCCCTTCCAAAACAACGGGGTAAGCAGGTAATTTTACTGTGAGTCGATGTCTTCGGCTCTCTATGATGGGTCTAGTAGCCTCACGAGCCTGCTGCACTAGATATGCAAGTTCCACTCGTTCCTTTCGAAGGGTAATTTTTCCGCGAACAATCCTTGAAATGTCTAGTAAATCATCCACAAGGCGTGCCAAGTGCCGAACCTGTCGATCGATGACTTCACGAACCCATTTTAGTTTTGGATTTTGAAGATCTAACAAGCCCATGATGTGCACCGCATTTCGAATGGGTGCTAATGGATTTCGCAGTTCATGCGCCAACATGGCCAAAAATTCGTCTTTTCGACGATCCGCAGTTTTCAACTCTTCTTCTGCGCGGTGCCGAGCGTCCACATCAGTAGAGGTGCCGTACCATTTGATGATATGCCCTCCTACGTTATGTACTGGCACGGCACGAGTTAAGTACCATCGAAAGCTCCCATCGGAACGTTGGATCCGATGTTCAATTTCGTAGGAAGCACCGGTTTGAATTGCACGACGCCACGTTTCCGCAGTTTTCCAACGATCCTCAGGATGTAAAATCGGTTGCCATGCTGCCGAAGCATTTGGATTTGGGTCGCAAAACTCCTCGTGGCGTCGGTTATAGTAGTCAACTACTCCTTCTGTGTCGGCAGTCCAAACTAACTGGGGCATGGCCTCTGCCAACTCGCGCCAACATTTTTCGTTTTCGGTAATAGATTCCTCAATGCGTTTGCGATCTGTGATATCGAGGTGCAGGCCAGAAAGACGCAGTGGTGTCCCATCTGCACCCCGATCGATCCTACCAATGGCCAAAAGCCACCGTGGCCCATGGCGCGGATGTAACACTCGAAATTCTGCACGATATTCTGGAGATCGTCGATCTCCACCTTGGTGTGGGAGACGTGGCCCTAAACGTTTCTCGGGAGATCGTGGATCAATAGCGTTCCGAATTGCTTGTTCTGCAATCATGCAGTCTTCTGGGTGTAAGTACCCTTTCCACTCTTCGTAGTTAGGTGCACCACGACTTGGATCTATCCCGTAAAGATCAAAATTTTCTGGAGACCATAAGAAGGTACCCGTCCGCAAATTCCATGTCCAAGCACCCGCTTTCGCGCCATTCAAAGCAAGGCGTAAGCGTTCTTCATTGTCGCAGGTCGTTTGTTCTCTGAGCTTTCTGGGGGAAATATCGGTGCAATAGGCAGCGACTCTTCCCCCTTCCAACTCAATCCAAGTAAGTTGTACTTCTACATCAAAGACAGTCCCACCTTTGCGACGATGCCTACTCTCGAAATGGTCATTTCCTGTTTCTTTTAAGAGTCGCAGCCGATCCCGCACGGCTCCAGAATCTTCTTTTGCCTCTAAATCCCAGATATGCATACGAAGCAAGGCATCTCGGTCATACCCGCTCATTCTGCAATAAGCAGGATTGACTTCTAAGAGTCTGCCCTCTGGGTCGGCTACCCAAAATCCAGCAGCGGTGGCCTCTAAGAAAGCATTTGCAAGAAGATTACAATGTGGCACATCTAAGTTTGTCATATAGCTGAAACAACCGCAAAATGGTAATATACCAAAATCAACCACCCCGCCCTTGCAAGGAGGGGAGTTTGATGAACCAAAACCATAAAAACTCTTCCCCTGCCAAGGGGGAGTACGCCGAAGGCGGGAGTGGGTTTCACAGAATACGGTCTAACCGTTTTATGCTGATTTAGCTATAACGGCGAATCAATCTTGAGACACATCAACAACGTCCGTTGCAACGGATTATTATTGTCGTCACTCACAATCAACAAACGGCCATCCCCGAGGGATGTCAATCCTTCGAAATTATCTATCCGCCACCCACGAGTGGTATCAAAAACCACGATCTCCCGAACTTCTGCAGATTCTGCCGTCAAGAAAACTCGTCGTAAGGTAATCAACATTGGCTTGAAATAGGATACAAATGCGCGCTCTAAAGTGATTAAGGAACCGTCGGGCAAAACCGTCATGTCTACTAAAGCATTCTGGGGCGCGTTTCCTCGAGGAAAAGTCCAATTTTTACCTCCTAACGAGTACAAAGAAAACTGCGTAGGGTCTGCAGAACGAAGCGGCCATTCAGGGCCTGTCAAAATACCCCAATCAGGGTGTATCGTGACTGTTTCTAAAGCTTGGTTAGGTCCTCGATAGTGCTTAACATCCCTGAGTACCTCTGGAAGAGGTATATCTTCCAAAAAAACACCCGTGGTCGTGTAGGCTGAGATCCTAGGTCGTTCTTCAAACGATACCAACAGTTGAGGTTTCCCCGAAGAATCATGTCTGAACGACAGACCTTCAGAGTCGCGATCATCACTCTTCAGACGTTTGCCAGATGGATCTTGTAGTGGGTATGCCCCTAACAACTCAACGTTTACCAAGCGTTCTTTTTCAAAAAAAGGTTTGAGGTAAAACAAGACACCATAATCAGATAAGGCATACAACACGTTCTCACTTGCATTCCAAGCTAGTCCTGATAACCCGTTGAGGGAATATCCATTTTGGATTGCCGAAGACAAATCAAGGGTTCCGCACAGACGTGCACCCATTACTTGATCTCCGGTCAAGTATTCCTCTGACAGCTCTACTGGATGTACTGAAATAGGACGTTCTTGGATTAAGCCTGCACAAGTAAAAAGGGTGGAAGAAAGTGCCAAAATGCTCAAAATCTGATTTTGTAGAACCATACTAGGCGGTACTACCTTCTGTCGAAATGGAGTACACTTGGCGTTGACCGCTTGGTAGTTTAGAACCGCGGCGGGCTCGCGTTCCAGAATAAGCTTGCAAAGCTTTGGGGGAGAGGGTCAATACCTGTTTTCCAGAATGTACACACAGCTTTTCCCCAATACGTATCGTTGTCCAAGCCACGATTCGTTCTCCCTTGTCTTCTAATTGAATCAGTTTTACTCCTTTTCCACGTGCCAATTTAGGCAACTCTTCTGCTGATATCACTAACAAATAGCCAACGTTAGTCACTATAGCTAAACGAAAATACGAAAAATCTTCTGGAAGAACGAGAGGGGGCAAAACTTGGGCATCTTTGGACATGGTTACTACAATTTTGCCGGCACGGTTACGTGTTGTCAGGTTTTCTAGTGTGGTGATAAAACCATATCCAATGTCCGTGCCCAGCAGCACTTGGTTCTCTAGGTTTCCCATGAGTACTGAAATGAAGCGTGTACCATCTGGCGGGGAGAGTTTTCCTGAAAGTGGTTCTCCTTGGCCACGTGCCGAAGGCAGTGCATTGGCAGGCAAAGTATAACTTCGCCCGGTGTTGTCTAAGAAGATAGCCAGTTGGTTGTTTTGTCCTCGAGCAGCTACTAAAAATTGGTCACCAGATTTGTATCCCAATGCTTCGGAATCTACATCATGTCCCTTTGCAGCACGTACCCAACCCCGTGCGGAGAGTACTACTGTGACTGGTTCTGCAGGAGCTAATGAGGCTTCTTCTAGAGCTTTTGCGAGCTTTGGTGAGCCGGTGGCCAAAGGAGAACGACGAGCATCCCCATATTTTCTGGCATCCACATGAAGTTCTTCTGCAACCTTTTCTCGCAAGAGAGTCTCTTTTCCGAGAAGACCTTCCAGTGTTCCACGTTCTCGGGTTAACTCCAGCTGTTCGTTGATAATACGAGACTCTTCGAGCCGAGCCAGAGAACGCAATTTCATTTCTAACAGGGCTTCTACTTGAATGTCAGAGAGATGTAATCGATTTTTAAGCCGCTGTTTTGGATGCTCGTCATCTCGCAAGATTTGAAGGATCTCTTCAAGATGCAAGTATACGATTCTAAAACCCTCCAAAAGGTGTAGACGACGTAATACTTGATCCAAACGATGTGTCAAACGATTGCGTACGGTCTTGATCCGAAATTGGAGCCACTCTTGAAGTATTTGATACAGTCCTTTTACCTGTGGACGACCATCCAAACCAATGAGGTTGAGATTGATCCGGTAACTATGTTCTAGGTCTGTGGTCGCGAATAGGTGCGCCATCAGTTCTTCCGCTTCTACCCGATTTGATCGGAGAGCGATGACTAAACGAGTTGGGTCCTCATGGTCGGATTCATCACGGAGGTCTTCCACCATGGGAAGTTTTTTGGCCGACATTTGAGCCGCAATTTGTTCTAACACCCGGGCAGGAGAGATTTGATGTGGCAAAGCGGTAATGACAATAGAAGAAGTACCATCTGTTTCTTCTGTTTCCCACTTAGCACGCATTCGCAGGGATCCGGTGCCAGTTCGGTAAGCACGGATTAAGTCTTCACGAGGCGTAATGATCTCAGCTTCGGTTGGATAATCTGGCGCGGGTAACCATCTGCACAGTTCTTCCAAAGTAGCTTTGGGACATTCGAGCAAATGTATACAAGCCTGTACGACTTCACGAAGGTTGTGGGGTGGAATATCCGTGGCCATTCCCACGGCAATGCCAGTGGCACCATTCAATAGAAGATTAGGCAGGCGTGCTGGCAGGAGCGAAGGTTCTTGAAGGGCACCATCAAAGTTCGGTACCCAATCTACCGTACCCTCTCCTACTTCACGGAGTAGAACTTCTGAAAAAGTAGAGAGACGTGCTTCGGTGTAACGCATGGCTGCAAAAGATTTCGGGTCATCGGGAGAGCCCCAATTACCTTGCCCATCCACCAATGGGTAACGAAAGGAAAAAGGTTGGGCCATGAGCACCATGGCCTCGTAACACGCACTATCTCCATGAGGGTGAAACTTGCCTAGGACGTCTCCCACAGTTCTGGCAGATTTTTTTGGTTTTGCATTTCCGGAAAGTCCCAATTCTGACATAGCATAAACGATACGCCGTTGCACAGGTTTCAGACCGTCTCCGAGGTGTGGCAGAGCGCGATCTAGCAAGACATACATGGAATAGTCCAAGTATGCTTTTTCGGTAAACACTGAGAGAGCTTGTTGTTCTGGTGTTTCGATACGCACGTCATTAGACATTGCTAACTACTCCCCACTTTAGGAAGACTGTGAAGGTCACTTTATGACACCCTATGCCGAAACTCGTCATGGGAGACGATCTAGTCTAGTGAATTAGTGTACCCTGAACATTAGCAGTGGGCAGTATAGAAGGACCCTTGGCTCATTGTGCGAGAAGAAGAAAAAATGAGATGGCACGTGTTTTGCCAATCCTTTATTAGGTTCACTAGGGTTTTAGCGTCTAAAACCAAATGGCCGGTACCGTTCGAAGAGGAGTTTTCCAATGTATCAAAAACAGCAAGGCTTTACTTTGATTGAGTTGATGATTGTCGTAGCAATCATCGGCATCTTGGCTGCAGTGGCCA
>CAUYTX010000468.1:0-11358 GCA_963575665.1 Gammaproteobacteria bacterium
GCGGAAGTTCGTAATGCTTTGCGTGATGCTGAGGCGGTCTACAAGCAACAGCTGGCTGAGTTCTCTTCGTGTGTGTTCTCAAGCGAGGAGCTGAACAGTCCTGAGGCTCAGCACACAGTCCTTGAGCTGTACGACCAGATTACGCAAAGTGGCGACAGATGCGTGGTTGAAGTCTCGACTGGATTGTGGACACACGAACTACTTTCCGTGTGGCTCAATCTTCCTAGTTCGACGTTCATCTGCGCTTGTATTTATGCCTACACCTATTTTCTGCGTTCGGCTCATGCCTACGTAGCGCAGCCGCAAGTGCAGGCCAGAGAGATGTTCGTCAAGAAGAATGCCGACTACGGCAATGTGTTCTTGAATCTTGGCGTACCTGGAATCATCACGAGACTTGGAGACAAGGTTGCCCGAATAGCCGCACTTCGTCGTGGACCTTCACCTCAGGTGGTGGACGAGAGTCTCGGTGATACGCTGATCGATGCGGCCAACTACGCTATTATGGCAGCCATCTGCCATAAGCTTTCTCGCGGCGCTACACTATCCGCAGTGTAATGTAAAGCAGAAAACACGTACTACGTTTTCTGCCGTTGCCGGAACCTCAGCGCAGAAGTTGGCGCCGCTGGCGCCATTGTGATTTCACGCAGTTACGGGTGTTTTGGTCAACTCCAGCGCACGGTTTGGCCCCAACTTATATGTCAGCTGCAATACGTTTGCCGTACTACTTCTGGGACTCCGTACTATTTGGAGCGGCCCCAGACATTTGGCAAGCCAAAGCTCTTGGCGTTTCCCGTGGCAGTATACACGCCATGCGAAACAACAGAGGAATTCCTGCGTGTACGGACACGTCAAAGCATGGGTTATTCTCCCGGGATCCTTACTCCGACATCGCCTGGAGTGCCGTGGACTGGTCGCAACCTAATCGCGTAATTTGCGTGCACTTGTCGTGCCGCGTCTCAGAAAAACGTGTTGCATTTGTCCGACAACATCGGTACACTCTGGCCCGGCCGTTCATGCCAACCTTCGAGCTCATCGAAGACGGACTATGGAAGACATCGAAAAGAGAATCATAGCAGCGAACCGTGCGTACAACCTCGGCACGCCGACGCTAAGCGATGAGGCGTTTGATACGCTGTTGTCCTCGCTGCCTGAAGAGCATCCACTGCGCGGATACCTTGGAGTGCGTGGAGAATCAGCACACCAACACACACCAAAGATGCTTTCGCTTAGCAAGGCAAAGCTCGTTGAGGATGTAAAGGGCTTTACGCAGACGCATGAAGCCGATACCATGTACGTCACTCCGAAGCTTGATGGTGTGGCTTGTCGGCTGATCTACGTCAACCACAAATTCGTGGCTGCGTATACGCGAGGTGATGGATCATTCGGCGAGGACATCAGCAAAGTCGTTGCGCGTCTAGCCTCGGTCCCTGAGGAGTCTCCGTACCCGAAAGTCGATGGCGAGCTCACCTTGAGCAAGGAGGCGTTTGAGCGACTTAAGTCGATCACCCCATACACAATCGCTCGCAATGCAGTTGTGGGACTGATCTCCAAAAACGATGTCGGAGCTGCAGCGGAAGCTGGCGTGCAGTTCCTGGCGTACACAGCACACGCCACGAAAAAGCAGAACGCTCCAGATTCTTCTGTTGCTCGCTTGCGCGAGCTGTCGGAAGCAGGATTCTCTGTGGCTCCCGTCTACTACAAAGGTCCAGCTTCTGATTTAGGTGGACTCGCTCTACGGACGCTGCAGATTCAGGCGCAGACCGATAAGATCGACACGGACGGCATCGTCATCCGTTTGGATTCTGTCACGGCGTACAAGGCTCTAGGAGAGACATCACACCACCCTAATGGTGCGCGTGCTCTCAAGCATCCCAACGACAACGTGACAACTACGGCGACAGGCGTCCGCTGGCAGGTTGGCCGTTCCGGAGCCATCACTCCAGTGATTGAGCTCGTCCCAGTCGTTGCCGAAGGCGCGGAGATCTCCCGAGCCACGCTACACAACATGCGCAGCTTCGTTGAGTTCGCTCCTGGTGCCGGCTCTGTAGTCGAGTTGAAGCGTTCAGGCGGAGTCATTCCTTACATTGTCTCTGTTGAGGCTTCTTCTGAGCCGTTCCAGATTCCAGCGGTTTGTCCCAGCTGTTCCGGAGAGGTTGCGGATGATGGCGTCGCGCTGCGTTGTGTTGCAGCTGCGGAAGCTCCCGAAGATTGTACGGAAGCTGCAGTGTCTGCCATGTGTCACTTTGCGGCGACCATTGGCATAGATGGAGTTGGTCCGGCAATCGCCGAAGCCTTGATTCGTGACGGAGCAACAAGAGGGCCGGACCTGTACCTAGCTGCAAAGAATGGACGCCTCGTAGATTTGTGTGGGGAGAAGATCGGCCAAAGCCTGACGGAGGAAATTCAAGCGAAGCTGGAGCTGCCTTTGTCGATCATCATTGAGGCTTGCGGCTTCGATCGTCTGGGCAAGACGCACGCGAAGACCATCGCTTCAAAATGTCCGCACAACACGCCAACAGAAGTTTTGGCGTACTTCGATTCGTTGGCGTGGGCTGATGGCTTTGGTGCTGTCGATGCAGCACGCATGAAAGCTGGGTACCAGCGCAGGCGCAGCGTGTTCGCTCTAGCTCTGCGACGCATCACCATCAAGCCTATGACGACAAGTGGAGCTCTGCGTGGGCGAGCCTTCTGCTTCACTGGCGAGATCGATATATCTCGCACGCAAGCTGAGGGGTACGTAGAGGAGCTTGGTGGCATCTGCCAGAGCGGAGTCTCGAAGAAGACTGACTTCTTGGTGTGCGGAGATAGCGAAGCCAGCTCTACCAAGTACAAAAAAGCCCGAGCTTTGCAAGAGCAGGGGCACATAATTCGCATAATCAGCGGCGCTGATTTCCGACAACTTCTGCGTGATGCTCGCACCGAATAGGCGGTAGGTGAGGCTACAAGGCCTCCTATCGCCAAAATTCCTGTCCAGACGTAATTCGTACACCAGGGCTGTAATACACTAGGGCTTTACACTCTTGCAATAATTACAGTGCTGCTGTAATCTTCACTCATGCCTATCCATCAACAAGACCTATCCAGCCACACACATCGGATTGACGTGTCCAGTGGGTTTGTAGAGCTGGTGTCCGTCAATGGCACGGACGCCGGAATCGACACAGTTGCTCGCGTGGAGTTCGAGAGTACTGACCCGAGAATGCCAAATGACGTGGATTCTCTGCTCAGCTACATGCTTCGCCATGCGCACACGAGTCCGTTCGAGTTCGCCAACATGACACTAAAGGTGCGCTGCCCGGTGTTTGTCGCACGGCAGTGGTTTCGGCATCGCACGGGACATTTCAGCGAAGTTTCTGGGCGTTATAAGGATGTTGCCGAGCTCGGAGCGTACGCGCCGACTGTCGAAGCATTGAGAGGAAAGGCGCCAAACCGGAAGCAGGGCTCTGCCGACGAACAGATATCTGATGCGGCTGACGTACAGAGGAAGTGGTCGGAGTACTACCAACGTGGAGAGGAGTTGTATCACGCGTTTGTGTACGATCATGGTCTCTCGAAGGAGGTCGCGCGTGGAGTTCTGCTGCAAAGCAACTTCACCGAATTTTACTTCCAACTCGACCTGCACAACATGCTCAACTTTGTTCGCTTGCGCGCACACAGTACAGCACAGTTCCATATGGTCGAGTACGCAGACGCTATCAAACGCTTGATTGCCGTGTGCTTCCCGATTACGCACAGGAACTTTGTCAATCACGTGCTCCATAGTGTTCGCTTCTCCGCCGACGAGCTCAGCGTTTTGCGAGTCGATGATGCTGCTTTGAAATCTGCGTCCATTCGGCTGAGTAAAGGCCGATACACGGAACTGCTTGAGAAGGTGTCCAAGATTCGTGAAAGCCAAAACAAAACCTAAGCCCAAGTACGTCCAACGTTCGCGTCTCCCTATAACAGACGAGGATATCTGTGTTGTCTATGCAAACCAGATCGCACGAACAGTGGCAAGTAGCCAGGATGTGCTTGGCCTCGAAAACTGTATGTTCTTGGTGCTCCTATCAAATGAACGCCGCAGTTTTTCTAGGGTTAGCGCTCCAAAGCATTGGTGTACCAACGGAAGTTCGGAGGATGTATATCCAGTTCTTTCTGACGTTTTTCGGGAGTCTGTTCGAAAAGGCTTCCAGCTGAGCTTGAATGATCCTTGCTCCGCGCTCTATACGTTCATGGATGCTTTCGATCGTCGACTCAAAGACGACTGCATGGACGACCCCAGGATTCGTAATGTCGTGTTTTTCGGAGCACATCCCGAGGGCTATGGTGTGTTGACGTGTTTGCGAGGGATTCCTTGGGCTACTCGCCAGGTAGCCCGAGAACTTCTGGTGGATTTGGAGACAACATGAAAGCTAAGCAGTACGACGAGCTGGAGTGGTCGGGCTCAGTGTCATTTGGAACTACCTCAACGGCGGTGCGAAAGGTTCAGGAGTGGTTACTGTACTACGGCTTTCGTGTAGCTGTTGATGGTGTGTTTGGCGAGCAGACGCGTAATGCTTTAGCGCTGTTCTCGCCAACTTTCAACAAATCTGTAATCACTTCGGAGCAGTTCGCGGAACTGAGCGCTCCTCTTTCGCGTGCGAGCGCTATCCCTACCATGTCGCGGCCTCAATCCTTCGGGGTGGCCGTTCGATACATAGCCAATCAGCATCTGGCCAACAGACCGATCGAGCTCGGTGGCAAGAACAGCGGCCCGTGGGTGCGCCACTACATGCGAGGGCGGCAGGGACCGCGCATGGCTTGGTGTGCGGGATTCGTTTCGAGCGTTTGGGCACAGGCCGCTCGCTGGGCTGGCGTGAGCCCTCCTGAGCATACGGCGTCCTGCGACTGGATGGTCCGCGTTGCGCGGAATGAGGGGCGATTCCTCCCGGAGAATGCCACGATCTCGACCCTTGATGATGTGCTGATCTTCCTGCGACGGCGCTCGGTGTCCGATTGGGATCATGCAGGATTCGCCTTTGATTTCAACGAGGAGGGCTTCACGAGCATCGAGGGCAACACGAACCTCGCGGGGTCGCGCGAGGGCGTAGCGGTTTGTCGCCGCAGCCGAACGTACACGGGAATCGACTTTGTGCGCTTGCTGCGCACTTGACATCGCGGTAAGCATCATCTACTTTGCTTCCGTGCAGATCGATAATACACACACGGACACCGACACGAACACAACAGACACGCTGACGGACGGCACTGATACGTCGACCGTTACGGACGCGACGTCCACGGATGAATCTACGACCTCGTCCACGGATGACGTTGGAACCACCACGATTGAGACCTCGACGGTGGAGGAGACATCGTCTACGGACGACGCTACAACTTCAACAGCTGAAACCACGACGGTAGATGATACGTCGTCTACGACGTCTGATGCGTCATCGACGACCGTTGAAACCTCATCGTCAACAGCTGACGACACATCATCGACTTCGACTTCGACTTCAACAACTGCTGAAACGTCAGCATCTACTGAAACCTCATCGACGACCTCTGATACATCATCGACTTCAACAACTGGCAGCACGACTGCTGAAACATCAGCAACCACTGAAACCTCATCGACGACCTCTGATACATCATCGACTTCGACTTCAACTTCAACAACTGCTGAAACCTCATCGTCGACGGCCACGACGATGACGTCCCAAACGTCAACAACGGCCGACACATCGACAACGACGTCCACGACAACCCAAACGTCCACGACAACGACGTCCACAGGAAGTTCGTCCACACATTCGGACGACACGTCGTCGCACACGACAACGGAAGTTGGTATGGAGACCGATGACGGATACCCGGATGACGGCGAGACTGGGTGTGGATGTTCCAGTGCGGGCCAGGCTGGGCTCTACCTCTGGATGCTGTTGCCGGTGGCCTGGATGGTGCGAGCTCGCTTGTTCGCGCGACAAGTGCGCACTTGCCAATAAGGTAATTTCGTGATAGAGCCTACTTGATGGTGAATCCAGTCAACGAGTTGGGGCTCCGCCTCTACACGCTGCGCGTGCTCTACGGCTTTCCGCAGGTGTACGTCGCCACAGCTCTTGGCGTAGCAACTGCTACGATATCAAGGTACGAGTCGTCGGATTTGCTGCGGTCTCGAAAACTGTCGAACGGCAAGCTGTGCCTGCTGTCTGAGCTCTACGGCGTGTCGACCGATTTTTTACTCGGTCGCGTCCCTTTGTCCGCCACCGAGCGAGCGCACCTACGCGCTAGCTTGTCTCCTGAAGGTGCGCAGCGCCTGCGTGCTGCAGCGTCCCGACAGTCCTTGGATGCGGGCCTGTCGGAGCTCCTAGCATGACCTACGAGGTGATCCTCGCGGACTTCCCGTGGCCGTACACGGCTTTCGGCACAGCCAAGTTGCCATACAAAAGCATGACGTGGGAAGGCCTAAAGGATTTCCCGTGGCCTGAGTTTATGGCGAAGCGCTGTATCATCTTTTCTTGGGTAACGGGACCTCTACTCAACAAGCAGATGGCTGTACACGAGCACTGGGCGGATCGCTTCAAGTGGCGGTATCTTGGCGTGCCATTCGTCTGGATCAAAACAAAGAAGGACGGAACTCCGATGGGCGCTTCGGGTCCACGTGCTGCACTGGTCAAGCCGAAGAACGAGTTTGTGGTTGCGTACACCAACGTACGCTCAGGCCGCACATTCCCTTTGCTCGACGAAGGTATGAAGCAGGACATCTACGCTCCACGAACAAGGCATTCCGAGAAGCCGGCGGAAGTTGGAGAAAGGATTGTCTCACTGCTTGGAGATCGTCCAAGACTTGAGCTGTTCGCTCGGCAGCAGGTCCCAGGTTGGGATTCCGTGGGCGCTGAAGCGAAGACTGTTCGGATATTTTAGTCGAGCTGAAATGAACGCAGCATTGTTGGCGACCGTGTCCAGACTACGCGGGCATTCATTCGCATACGTAGATAATGCGTGGTATTTGCGGTCGTGGTCGTGGACGCCGGACAGAGAATGCTTTAGCTGCTCGGATTCGTGGACTGATGAGGACTACTGGAGACGTTGGGCCAATGGGCAGGGGATGCTTCCAAAATGAACGCAGCTTTGATGGCGATAGATAAAATCCGCGAACGTTCATTCATATTCGTAGATAATGAGCGGCACGCGCGATCGTGGTCGTGGGCCGACGGAGAATACTTTAACTACTCGGATTCGTGGACGGATTCCGAATACTGGGATATGTGGGCAGCAAGGCAGGGGATGTTGAAATGAACGCAGCAGTGATGTTTGCCGCAGCTGGGGATGTGCCAAAATTAAGGCGCACACCAATGAGGGTCGTGCGTTCGTACTCAGACGGATATTCCCGTTTGATATTTTCGCAGATATCGTGGTCGTGGACCGACGGAGACTACTTTAACTACTCAGATTCGTGGACGGATTCCGAATACTGGGATATGTGGGCGACAAGGCAGGGGATGTTGAAATGAACGCAGCACTGTTGTTCGCAACTCACCCTAATAAGTCATGGGCAAGCTCGACATCAGATAAATGGGTATGGTCGTACTCAGACAGGCGCGCGAGATCGTACTCGGAGAGCACCACTACGTGGTCCAGCTCGGACGGTTGGCGCAGCTCTCGGTCGGAACGGCGCGAGCTTTCATACTCATATACCGACGCTGAATACTGGGAGATGTGGGCAGAAGAACAGGGAATGTTTGAATGAACGAAGAAGCGTTGAGAGCGGTACGTCCTGATTTGGTGCAGTCCTGGTCGGTTGAGTTCTCGTGCCAAGATGACGTGTACTGGGAAGACTGGGCAAGAGAACAGGGGATGCTACCAGATCTGGATTTTGTGGCTGATGCGGCTATTAGATTGGCGGGACAGTCAATCGAGATGAGAATACAGGACATACTGATGAGGGGAGAATGAAGTGTGGATCTTGAGCAAAGCCGTATGCGAGAACTTGCACTCTTTGCAGGAGCGGGCGGTAGCATCCTTGCCGGACGCGATCTTGGTTGGCGAACTGTCTGCGCAGTGGAGTTCGACCGCTACAGGCAAGCGGTCTTGGTCGCGCGACAAAACGACGGGAGTTTGGAGCCATTCCCCATCTGGGATGACGTTCGGACGTTTAACGGCAAGCCGTGGCGCAACCGTGTTGACATCATTTCTGGAGGCTTTCCCTGCACGGACATCTCTGCCGCGGGAAAAGGTGCGGGCATCGACGGTGAACGCTCAGGACTCTGGTCCGAAATGCGCAGAATTATCGGCGAAGTTCAGCCGTCGTTTGCGTTCCTGGAGAACTCTCCAAGGCTCGTCACGCGAGGACTTGCCCGAGTGCTTGGTGACCTTGCCACACTCGGGTACGATGCGACGTGGGGCGTGCTGGGAGCTGCCGAAGTTGGCGCTTGGCATAAGCGCGACCGCATCTGGATTCTTGCTGCCGACGCTGACCAAATGCGGCAACTACAATCGCAAGGGGGCCAGTGCGAACAGTGGCGACGGGCTGGCGACTGCCGTGCGCAGGACAACCCGCAAGGGCGAAACGCCTGGGCCGCTGAACCCGACGTGGTGCGAATGGTTCATGGGCTGGCCAATGGGGTGGACCGCGTTGCAGCCCTTGGTGATGGATGGGTGCCTCAGTGCGCTTCGCTAGCGTTCAAGCTTTTATTGTCCCGCCTTGAAGTAGGACTGAACCAATAAAGAAACCCGCGGGGCAGGTAATGATCTGCGCGGCGGGCGATACCCCTACGTGTGTGCCGATGCACGAATAGGGGCGTATTGTGAAGCATGATACGACGGCTTCGTCCACTTGTCAATCGATCATTGCTCGCTTCGACCTTCCGTGCTACCTTCAGCGCAACACACCTGCCGGGCGAGGCCGCGAGGCCAGCTCACTCGGGGTTTTTATTGGTTCATGCTGAGTCTGGATTTTACTTTCCCGGCATCACGCGATCGATCAGTGCCGCAAGCGTGTTGGACGTTATTGCCAACACCATGACCCCAAGCGTCACGCCGAGTGAGACTGAGAAGGTCCCAGCGAGTCCCGTGACTGTAACGATGACGGCGATGAAGAGAAGCAGCACGCGCTCGTAGATGACGGTCAGGCGTTGTGTGCCTGCATCGATGTCCACGGGGCTTGGAGGTTTAGTGTTCATTCGCTGCTACGCACACGATTGCGGATCGTGTCGAAGGACTCACACGAAATGAACTCGCCATCTTCCCAAACTGGCTGCAAAAGACTCTTCGCTTCTTGTTCGGGACTTGCGCGCTCAATGAGTTCCCAGTTATCCGTTACAGCGAGTCGTCCAGTTGCCGAAAACTTGAGACCATTGTCGGTCACTGGAGTTTTCCTGAGGTTTACTCCCACTCCGTCGACTTCGGCCCAGGTGGCTTTGATCGCCGATCCGTGAGTGTCTCGTGTGACGTACTGGTACGTGAACGAGCCGATGCCGAACACGACGTTTGTCGACGCAAAGCCCTGCTTGCGTAGGTTTTCCGTGATAGTCTCGGCGCGTTCCAGGGTGATAGAGTCCCCATAGATGACTCCTACGTGCGGGTCAAGGCGCTTGTATCCTCCGTGCTCCGTCCCCCCAAATGTGTCCCAAAGGAGGCCGACCACTCCACGCTGCGCTGGTCCAGTTGCGTTTGGATCTCCGCACAAGATCTTCTCGGGGTCTCCGCTGTCTGGTCGTATCACAAGCTTGCCGTCCCGACCGAGAACAGACTCTCGCAGATCAGGGAGGAACCTTGTAAGAACCTGCCACAAGTCGAAGGTGTCTGACACGATGGACAATACCCCTGTGGGGTAGAGCGCTAGCAGTCCTGCAAAGGCGCTCTCCTCTCCGCGGGTAGCGGAGACGCAACACATTACGGAGTGCTCCGTGGCTGGGACCGAGACGATCTCCGCCAAAGGTCCATAGTAGCGTTCCACCCAATCGATCGCGCACAGCGAATCGGATCCGTCGAATACTAGCAGGTGGGCCGCTCCACTCGTTGCGGCAGCCTCTGGGGAGGACATGCCTCGGAATGAGAAGTCGTGCCCTTGGTATGCGAGCATCCCTGGGTCTCCGTTCGACAGCTCCAGCGCATTTTTGAGTGCCTTCCGGTACGTCCATGCTGTCGTAGCGGATGTGGCAGCAAGCCAGTACGCCGCAGACAAAACCGTCTCGACGTAGTTTGTGAGCCACGCGAACTTGGGGTCCGTGTTCTCGATAGTCCAGCTCGGAATTCGGAGCGGTACGAATGACCCCTCTGGCACTCCGCAAATACGGAGGGGGAGGTAGCCCAGCGCGTGCAACTCCCTGATGTGTGAAGACCCGATCGTATTAGGTCCGAGGATTCGAGCAACGCGGTCTTCATAAGCCGCACAGACGAGGTTTTCGTTGGCATTGAAGAACGGCTCCCATTCCTCCATTAGGTATCGTTCGATCACGGCTTGGAGTCCAAAATGGACTACCTTATGCGTCCCAGGTATCCGGGATCCTCGGTGCGTGAAGTTGCTGTACACTCGGGTGACCTTCCCTGCGAGTGCGTACTGTTGGATATGGCCGAGCTTGTAGGCGTCGGTCATGAAGAGTGGTTTCATTGCGGGAATGCTCATAGCAGCTCCAGGGTTCGTCCGAGAAATGTGGGAACGGTTGTGTCAAGTGATGGGAAAGAGTCCAAGCAACCTACGTGGCTGTAGTGTTCTCGAAGATCTTTAGCCTTCCCCGAGAAGATGCCGTGTGTGATCCAGAGTGCTGACTGACTCTTCGGTAGTCCGCTGCGTTCTGCGAGCAGCCGGAATGTGCCTCCACCGTCGCAGATGTCGTCTACGACCAAGTATCGGCCATTGTCGTCGGGTATCTCTATTTTGTAGCTAAGAATAGCTCCCGTTTCGGGGTCTCGTGTCTTTTCTGCCACTATCAGTGGCTTTCCGAGCATGTCAGCGACGCGGCTGGCACGGTCCACGGCCCCATGATCGGGAGCAATGACATGCGTTGCTGCGAAGAGTCGCTCAAATTCACACACAATCGGCAAGTGATCGATGATTCTTAGAGGCCTGCGAACTTCTCGGACGGCTTTGTCTGAGTGTGGGTCTATCACGAGGACTTCATGGTACGCTTGTAGGAACTCTCCGTACACCGATGCTCCTCGCGGGGCGCCGCGGTCTGCCCGCGCTGCGGGCAGGTACGGGATGAGTGCCGTGCACTTAGCCCCTCGGCGCGAACACCAATCGGCAAAAAGCATCCCACATACAAGGTCGTCGGTGGACGCTCCTCGGATGTCTGCGTAGTACGTGCGATTCTGCTCAGGAGCAGTACCACGAAGAGACCACTCCCCTCCAGGAAACTGAAACTTCTCAACCCCGCATGGGCGGAGCGCGCTATC
>CAUYTX010000469.1:0-11039 GCA_963575665.1 Gammaproteobacteria bacterium
ACGGTCCAGCTGCCTACGCCTGATGCAACCTTCCAAATTTGTAACTGCGCCGTCCTTGGTATTGTTGGCGTATTAGCGTCGCTTACATAAATCATTTGCCCTTCTTCCGGGGTCTGTATCTGGTCGCGCTGGGCCAGAGTTAATCGTGGAACAAATACGCCAGCAGCTCCTAAATATTCGCGCAATGATTCGATGAATGTTGCCATAAAATCAGACCAAATATTGCTTAAATAGATTTCGTTTTTAACCAAAGGGTCGTAAGTTGGAAAAAAATCAAAATCTCGTGACATAACTTACTCCGGTAACGTTTCAAAGGCCCATGCAGCGCCTAAAATAATAAATGGAATATCGTGAAAAAATTCAATTCTTGGTGTAAACCCTTGGCCTCTTGGGGTTGTCCCTAACTTTCGCCATAACGTTCTATAGGTTCGCTCTCCAATTTTGCCCATTGGAGACTGAAGCAAATTGCCGTAAGTTTGTCCGCCGTCTTTAGATATAGACAGAAAAACGACGGGCTGCGCCCCTCCTAACCTTGTTTCTTGTTCAAGAACAATAATTTCGCTGTCTTCAGTAAGTATGTCTTGCGCGCTTTCTGTCCATAAATTACTTTCTATCAATACGCAAACGATTGTAACCGTCGGGTGACATCTGTCTGCCAATACGCATACGTCGAATAGCTTCCCCGTTATTGGTCGATACACCATCAGCTACGATATAAAATATCGGTAACTGATAGTCGCCATAATAATTAACGCCATCAAAATAAACGTGAGTTTGAGCGGGATGCCTGTCTCCATTTAACACCTCCTCTTCATGCCACTTAGGCAGCTCAGCAGTGCTCATTGTGACGTTTAAAACAAAAGTATGGTTGGCGAGTGTAAAGTTTAATCGATAAAATATAAGGCCATTTTCTTTAATAAGTATTCCACGAGCATCCGCAACACCCGTGTCAGGGTCAGCTGCATATTGGGCTAACTGGAAGTCTAGGGCGCGATTACTAACCAGGATTGATTCAGTTCCCTTTACCTCCATAACGCCTGCCAGACCATCCTTATCTTGCGCCAAGAAGAACATTCTATCAAAGCCCACAGAGACACTGCCTAACGCAGGCGTTCCTACTTCCATCAACAACGAGTTATTGCGCCGAAATGGCAAATTAGTTCCAGCTCCTGCGTTTTCCCATACTTCTGTAAAGTTCTGAGAAAATAAAAATATGCGTCGATGCAGTGTTCTGCACGCAACAATAGTTCCAGGGTGCGAAGTTATACTTCCTAATTGAAGCTGGCCCGTTACAATAATAGAATTAGTAGGTGCGCCAGTGGTTGTAATATCAATAAAAACGTTTGCTATGGCATTGGCATAACTGGTAGCTAATTGGATTGTTCCAGGGTTTGTGGTGTATGGACTGACTCTGATGGAATAATACGTTGTACTGACCGCTAATGGCGCGGGCAACGTTCCTGTTGTTGTTAACGTTACTGGCACGCCCGTAGCAAAATTAGCATTGCTTACGCTTAACGTAAGAACGTCTGTTGCGGTGTCTACTGTAAACGTACCTGTTGGAGTAGTAGCACTTCCTCCGCTCCAGACCATTCCTTGATTAATTGATGAAAGTTGAAATGTGTTGGTTTGACCATTCGCTATCAAAAAAAATCCATCTAGATAACACACATCAACTGGATTGTCCGGAAACCCTGTGTCTGTAATTTCTTCAAATGTATTGGCATTTGTATCCCAAATCCAACCTTCTTGCCCATCAACAAAAATAACTTGATAGGTATTTGCGTCTATACCAACATATCCGGCGCTTGTTGTAATTGTTCCAATAAGGCTTGTAGAAAGTAACCCTGTCGATCCTGTAGTTCGATATACAGAATTTCCATACACTTGGTAAATAACGTTGTTAAATACAAAAGACGCTCGTGCGCCATCTGTTTCACTTCCAAAATTAAGTTCAGCATCCACCAAGCCAGCGGTAGATAATAAAACTTTTGGTCGCTTTCCTTCTGGATCAACGTATTCAAACATATTAACGGTTCGTTCGGCACTAATAGTGCTAACACGCTGGTTGTCATAGCTTCCTACCAAATCATAATCTGTAGCTTTAGTAGCCATATATTAATACGCCAGAATATTTTGCCAGTAAAATGGCTCAGGTTTGCTCAATACCGATGATGGTCTGATGGTTAAATCAGTTTCGTTAACGTTTTTAATAATATTGTAATAATCCTGATATTCTTGCTCTGATGTCTCGGCCCAATTAGCTGATGGGTAATAGGCTAAAAACTTACGCGCAAGTGCGTATTTCATAAACCCATAATAAAAAGGAGGCAATTCTGTTAAATCTTGATTTGCAACCAATTTGTTAATCATAACCTTTACACCCAATACGCAGGGGTATGCTTGATCGGGAGCGGGGTAAAGCGTAACTATGCTTTCAGTGGATTGTTTATCTAAAAAAATAAAACCTGGACGTGTGTTTAATGGCAGCAACCTTGTAACATTGTAATATTGTGCTTTATTAATAATTTTTAACGGGTAAATAATACCCTGCCCTGCGCTTGGAACAGTGTAATTTGCAAAAGATAGGTCAACAATTCGGTTTGATGTCACGTCAGCTGTAACCATATCAGAAACAGTATAAGCAGCTTGACCTGAAACCATTGTAAAACTAAGTTCTTTTAAATAAGGAATATAAATGCTATCAGCAGAAAATTTATCAATAAGCTCATTAATAAGTTCTAAACCTGATGAAAGCATAAACGAATCAGGCGTTTCTCCTACGCCTAGCTCGCCCGTCAAATAAAGAGCATTAATAATTAACTCATTAGTAGTCCTCGTGACTTGGGCCATAGCAATTCCTTATGTTTAATAAACGCAAAATAATCGACACATCAAACAGATATGCCGATTGTATCGACGTATTATTTTAAAGGATAAGCGTCATCTAGGCCTGAACACAATTTACGTGCGGACATTTGTGCTTTTTCGCCATCATTGCTCATGAAAGCATTAAATGATTTCATTGCAGCTGGAGCACCAGGACGATTTCCCATGTGTTTTTTCATTTTTGCTTGTTCAGATTTTACAAACTCATTGTTTGATTGAACCATTTTATTGTCTTTCATCGGATTTCCCCTTTGGTTGTTTTGCTTTTGGCTTTGCAGCCTTAGCTTCTTGCTTGATTTTATCTTCTACTTTTTCACGATATTGTTTAGCCTTTGCAGGACTATCAAACCAGACACCCGATGCTATCAAGTGTTCCGCTTCATCTTCCTCAAGAGTTCTCATGGGGTTGATTGGGTGGAATATGCAAGTCAGCATCGGGTTATTCCTTATGACAATACGACAACGGCATATTGATTGTGCCATTTAAAACCGCACAACAAATCAATACGCATGTAGTTTTGATAACCAAGAATGTCACCTGTTTGAGTAACGGCAAGTGATAAACCAGTCTCAGGGTCAACCGCAACAGAAGCATAAGGAACTTGCAATTTGTAAAGCGGAGGACAAACAATGTCTAGGCCACGTGATGGGTACGCAACGTTAACGTTATGACTTGCAACCATTGTAACAGGGGCGTTGTTAGGAACAGCATTGCTCACGTTACGGTTAGGGTTCAATGTGTCAGATATAATGCTAGGGCTTACGCTAACGGTAATGTTACCACCACCATCAGAAGTTGCATTTGCAGTTACAACAAATTGCATATCTTGGCCGGTAGAAGCGCGACCCACGGGGTTAACAGATTGGACGCCAGCAATGGAAATCAAATCTCCAACTACAAAATAGTCAGCGACAGACACGGTTGCGCCGTCCATAACAATTGTGCTACCAGAAGAAACCGCACCATTTACAAGCAACGTATCACCTGAATAAAGGGTTGGTCCCGCACCAGCAGTGTGGTGTTTAATGTTTTGAGATTGGAATATGTCAAAGTATGACAAATGGCCAATTGCAGAAGAGCGTACAATGTCTTCGTTAAATACAGGCGTAAAGTTGTTTAACAAGGCGCCTTTTAAACTAGAGCCATCACGCACTGTCATTGCCATGTATGCATCAGATGCAATATTTACACCTTGCTCAAGCAATTTAGCACCCGCAGTATCCACAGTTGTGAACGAGTTAATTGCGACACCGGCGGTACCAGTAAAGAAGTTAAGCTCTTGTTCAGCAGCAGCAGAAATGTCAATTTCCATTTTTGTAATTACTTCTTGAATAGCAGGAGAAATAAACAAACGTGAGAAATCTTCAATTCGTAAAGACAAATCTTGGATAGTGTATGCAATCAATGCATGGTATTGGTGAGCAATTGTAATTGTCTCAACAGTTTCAATGATTGATTGAGGCGTAGCTACAGAGCCATCACCAATAATAAAGTGATTTTGTCTACGTACTTGTAATGTGTCACCAATTTTATAACCAGAAGACACAAAGTCATCTTGATAAATTCGTGATGCAGTCATTACAAAAGGGGCATTGTTTGCAAACATTGCCAGCGCAGTATTACTGACTAGGTCAGTTGTAATAAATTGGTTAGCCATTTTGGCAAATCTCCATTTAATCCTTTAAATGGGTACTTGGTCATAACTATGGGTTTCTAAGTTTTCATCCTTGAAAACCCGTCCTTACTTCCATGTACCAGCCTTCATCTTTGCCCTTATCTCAGAGGCAGAGGTTTTACCCGTAACGGAACGAGAGGCACTGACTGGGTTCGCCTTAACCGATCCCAAAGGGTTCGATTTATTAGGAGCTGAAGATGCCTTTTGGCTATTCCCAGCTCGTAATGCGTGCGACAAATCAATTACCTCTTGAGCCTGGTCTAGCGGATGGAGTCGTGAAATTCGCTCAAGTTCAGAACGATTTTTGCCTAACCGATAAGCCACTTCAGCTGGATTCTTAACGAGCAACAGTGCATCCCGCACATGGTCGGTAAAGGGGGCATCGCCCTCTCTAACAACATCGTCAAAATCATCATACTTTTCAGACGCCTTATCAAACTCATCATTCAAACGTTGATACTGTTTGTGAACATGAGCCTGGCTTTCGGCCATCTTAGCTTGCTTCTCTTCGTGTTCCTTGGCTCCGAGTGCATAGCGTACGGCTTTGTGTATTCTTTCTTCTTCCGACATGGCTGGCGGGTTAGGCTGGCCTGGTGAAGAATAAGAATTAGAGTTATATGACGATTGTTGTGGGTCGGCAGAATCTCCACCTAATTGCGCTTGCATTCGCATCATGTGTTCTTGCATTGTGCGCATTTCTTTTCGGTGTTTATTCGCTTGGGCATGCAAACGTTTTTGAACCTTATTTAAGTGTTCATCTCCGCTTTGCGGGCCATCTTGGCCGTATTCCGAGTTTCCTTCCTCTTCTGCATCGCCTGGGCCAACGCCACCGTCAACAACGTCCTCGTCATCTCCGCTTAACTGTTCTGCTAAAACGTCTTGCTCTTCGTGCATCCTTTCGCTCCATATCAACATCATCCTGATGCTGTAAGTCATTCGGTTGACTTAATACCCTAAACCTTACGGTAGGCCTGAAACCCTGAGAACATCCTGTCCTCGTTATGAATAATTATAGGCTTGCCAAAACAGATTGGTACCCCGCATGTACGACTTGCAAGAAAATTAACAAACATTTGTTTAAAACCCAGGTGCCCAGGCTGCGTTACCTGGGTCATTTGGGTTAATAAAAGGGATTAGATTAGTTTTTTTGTTTTAATTGTTATGGCGATGTATTTCAGATAAGACTTTGGCAATTTGAGTTGAAAAGTTTTTTTCTGCTTTGTCTGCATCAAGCAATAATTTGCCATGTTGAACTTTAAGATGTTGTTCTTCAAGACCTGCCTTGCGTTTCATTTCTTGTGCTTTGAGAATCATTTCAGCTTGTTCAAGCAAATGTTTCTCTTTACGTATTTTTAACTCTTCTGCGCGCTCCATGATTTGTTGTTCTTCAAGGTGCATTTTTTGTTCATTTATCTTTAACGCTTGTTGTTGTTGAGCTAATTGAGCTTGCATCATTTGTTCTTGAGGATTCGGAGGCTGAGGAGGCAATTGCTTGCCTTCTTCTTTAGCAATAATTTGAGGTGGAACCAGTGTTTTAAACCGTTCAGAGATTTGAGGCATAAATTGAACGTCAAGATTTTTAGCCCATAAATCGGCAATAAGAGGAAACACTTGAGGATTAGCCTGTAATGTTTGCTGAAAAAATTCAAGTGCCATATCTTTCTGAACTGCAAAACTTGGGCCTGTATCAATTTCAACATCATAATCGCCACCATCAAGAGTATTATCTCTAATTGAATCGCCATCTTCCGTTTCGCCTGTTACTTTATTTAATATTATTGATTCTGTATGTCCATCAGCTTTAGATACAACCATATGGCGTTCAAATTCGCCCGCAACTACGGGTAACAAGTCTAAAACAACTCGTCCACCCTGTTCAACGGCTTGGTTTAAATTATCAAACCAGACATAAGCCGACATAGAGCCTTCGAGTTTACGCTCACGCCGTGCCTTGCCTGACATATCGTGACCTTGTAGGGCTTCGTTTTCTGAAAAACCAAGTATTTCTCGAATGTCTTGTGAGCCACGTTGAAATTGTTGCTGAAGGGTTGCGGATAACTCCCATTGCGGCATTTTCTGCGGCATTGCGCCAGTTTTAGGGTCTGGGGCTGCGGTTAACATTCCTGCTTGCAACTCAGGATTACGCCACATTTGTTCGTTGCCCTTGATGTTATCCGGCGTACCAAGCCATTGCTCGCGTCTTCTGTTTTTAATTTCTGCGGCAATTTCAGAGCCTACGTAGTTTACAAACTTTTGAGCATCTTTAGCTTCATGAATAAATGAACGCGTGTATTGTTGGCCGTTAATGTAATTTGAGTCACCATCTACAAAGATAATAGGCAGGTACTTAGAGGGCCAGTCGGTAAATTCAATGATTTGGTTTTGTGTAAGCACGTATTGACGTATTTTATAATCCTTGCTCATTCGTTCCCCGATAATTTCAGGAATTGTTTTACGAATTAAATCACCAACAACTTGTGATGCATCGGCAAGTTCTGTTTGCATTTTGATTTCGGGTTGCATTTCTTCCCATTCTTCTTCGGTAACGCTTCTGCCATCACTTAAAAGAAACAATTTAATGGTAAACCATTCTTTGCGTGAATATTTGCAAACAATAATTGTATCTCGAGTTTCCCATTGAAAATCTAAAAGTGACCGAGGGTCAGAATATGAAACCGGATTCATAACGGCCGGAAATGTGGCATAAAATTCTTCTTTTGTGTACACGTATTGTCTGGCGCAAAAATTACCATCACCTTTGTGTGGCTTTAATGCAGTAGGGTCAAAGGATGTTCGTGTAGCATCAGGAATTAATTCATAACGAATGATTTGATTAAATGATGTGGGACTTTCATAATCTAGGCATATCTCAAACGCACCGTAACCCATCATAAGGGCTGACCTAAATGCCGTCTGATAAACTAAATCGTTTTCTGATTGATAAGATATTGTTCGGACTAAGTCTGCCCTTAGGTCTATTTGTTTCTGCGTGGATTTTCCTGTTAGTGACCTTACCATTAAGTCAGGTTTATTCTTGCGTTGTTCTCCCACTACTTTCTTGGTTGTATCATAAAGCTTGTTGAACGTCATAGCGGGTTTAAACAAACGGTTAAACTCCGAGCGTTCAACGGCCGACCATTGGTCACGTAAGACAAAATTCATATCATCTTTGCCGCGCGTTACGTTCTCGCCAAAATAACCTTCCCAAAGGATTAGGTCTTCGCGCGCTTTCTTTAATACTTCGGCTTCATCAATGCCAGCATCGGCCAATTTTTGGCTTAATGCTTCGTTGATGCTGTCGATATCTTCCGCTGAGATCTGATCGGCAATGATTTCCATGCACTTCCCCGTCCGTTGGGTTAATTGTCTTTAAAACGTGACTTCAACCGTTTTTTGTTAAAGTCACGAGTTGCATACTTTTACTCAGGTCGTCTTGTCCTAAGTTTGTCAGTTAAGCTACTTGCTCAACTTTTCCTTCAATTATTGCATCTACTGCGTCTTTGGGCATTTCAAATAATTTCCAATCATCAGCCAACAAATCAGCCAAAGAGAAAATGTAGTTACCCGCATTAGGCGATGGTTGTAACACGATTTTCCACACGTGCGTCATGCCTTTCATCATCGTTAAATAGCCATCGTTAAATGACCATGCTTCACGACATAATACTTCACCTTCTTGTAACATCTTTAACGCTTCTTGCAACAACATCTTTATTTCTCCCTTGGTTTTAGTTTACGGTAAAACAGTTAGCTGGCATGAACCGATAGTAAAAACAGGCTTGTACCATTGGTGACCATCTGATGCTACGGCAGCAACAAAGTCAGTGGGCAACAGATTGGCGCTTTGAGTGCGTAGGTAATTATCTAAAAAACCAGCAGCAGAAACTTCGGCTAATGTGTTGTTAGGGCAATATAACCGGCCCATACGAGGAACTACTGCATTGTTCTCGCCAGCAAAATTGAGTAACAACGTAACTTGTTTTTGTTCAGCCATCATAATCTCCGTTTTATTTAAATGCTTTCCTTAACCCCATACAATACCGTTACCGTCACATGGAAAACAATGATTGTAATCTTCGGTATCGCCATTGCCAAAACACACCGGGCATTTGTGTGGTTTGCGACCTGATGTTATATTATTTACTGTAATTCTGTTTAATATTTCTTCAACTTCATTCAATCGGCCATCAATATGGTCAAACCATCCATTGGACTGCGCCGTAATAATTTTTTCTATTTCCTCAAATCTTTGTTGCGATTCTTTGATTGCAAATGCTGCGTCTTTTAAACCATGCAATATTATTTCATCATTCATATCTACCTCTCGGCTAGTGTCTGCAAAACATCACCGTAACGCTTAGTGATGCCAGCACCTATATCTTGAAATTCTTTCTCACAAGCTTTGCACCTTTGTTTATCATTCAATTCTTGCTCTATCTTTTTACAATACATACATTTTGTATTGCACATTATCATATTTCCCATGAGTAAGATGGGTCAGCAATAAAAACCATTGATAATGCTTCCCCGCCATTATCACTTCCAAGCTCTCGATGTCTCACTAGCCACCCACCGATAACCATCGCACGCCATGTTTCGTTGTATGTAGATTTGTATATTAAATCCCATTCAAAATCAGTCTCTAATTGCATTGTTTTTTCTCCATCTTTCAACCATTCCAAGTCACCAATTGGAACCCCTAGTACATCCATGCGATGAAAATTCATCAAAATATCCTCATCACCGGATTGTACATATCAACAGGCTTTTGGTTTCCCATTTTGTCACTAGCAATCCGGTCACTAGCAACCTCCAAACACCCATAACCCAGAGCATCCATTGGATGTGATGCCATGTTTTTATTAGGCTTGTCTTTGTAACGTTCCTCACCTGACACGGCTACACGTGAATACACATAATCTTTTACAAACCCCTTAAATAAGGAGGGGCAATTGCGCCTATCAAGCATTAATCCAGGTTTACCATCAACCATTTTGTTTAAGAAGTATCTAACGCTTCCTAGTCTTGGGTCAATATCATTTGTTCTTGCAGCCGTTGTGGGTATGTTCAATGAGTTCAATTCACCGATGCAAGACATTTCTTCAACTATTTCATTTCGTGCATTACCTGCGGGGTCTGCAACGGACATGCCTACTTTGCAATAAGGGAAATCCCTGAGTAGGCATGGAATAACAATAGAGTCTGCAAAGGTTCTGATGCCCATGCCATCGCCAACGTATTCCTTGAGGACTAGCAGAGATCCACGAGCTGACAACTGCATAACGACGCAAGCAGGAGTAAGACCAAAATCCCAGCCCAGAATAAGAGGCTCACCTTGTGCCGCCGATAACGATTCCACCGCATGAAAGTCCGGGTTAAATTCCGGATAAACACGTTTACCAAACCCAACAGAACCATATTCGCCAAGACAAAAGACTTTAATAAACTCCTGTGATTGTCCTTCGGCAAGCATTTCATAATAATTAGCAGGTAAATGACTAGCATTGTCAGCATCGGGATTACGTACCCATTTGTTGTCATCATTTTTGATTAATCCCGGCGGCTGTTTAAACAGTTTGTGATGGTCGTACGTGTTTTCTTCAAAATCTTTAAATATCCAGTGATCATCTTCCGGCGGGTTAGTGTCCGCAATAATGCCCGACCAATAGGGTTCCGTGCAGAATGCTTTACTAGGATATCGATTAACACGACCTTTCATGTGCGCTAAAGCCGCTTTAGGAACCTCTGAAAGCTCGTTTATGTAACAGCCTGTTAACTCCAGGGATTTAATCTTACGCACGTCCTCAGGTCTATCTAGGGCTATAAACAGCAGCTCTAGCTCAACTATACCGTGACCATCGTTAAAGCTGTGTTCGTAAGTCATGATAGGTTTCTGACGTTTGCGCACGTCTCCAAGGTCTTCAAACCATGACAACCATGACGCAAGAGTGGTAGAGCTTAGTTCTCCGCTTGTGTTTCGAACGATGGCCCATCGGCTTCTTCGTCTTCCGGCATGCCACACAGGCACTGCACAGGCGCGCTGTACGATTTCAGTAAGTGCCCACGTAGACTTGCCACTTCCATAAGGGCCCATAATGATGCGCACAAAGCTATTATCGATATGAGCAATATGACCAGTCGTAGTCGGAACGTAGATTTTATCCTGCTCTCTTGCATGAATGACCATCCTTGTATCTGTAATTGTTATTTGACGCTCAATCCCTTTTTGTCTCTGATGTCTAATTTCAGCAATATCTCTGGCAATACCCGCAGCGCTTAACATCATTTGTCTAACACCTTTTTCGGCGATGGGGTTTTATAGTTAGGTCTGCTGTGTATGTGCTCTTGTGTGTTATAGCGTATGCCGCATTTAATGCATTCACGTCGGCGAATAATTTGGTTAAGCTTTTCATCCTTTTTCGTTTCAACTACATGCCTCTTGTGCAATCCACGTGTCAGACCTGCGCGCTGACG
>CAUYTX010000470.1:0-11024 GCA_963575665.1 Gammaproteobacteria bacterium
GGCCACCTCACATTTTCGCTCCACTCCCGGACAAGTTTTGAATCTTTTCTTCACCTCTCCTGGCAGGGGGAGGTGGTTGGGGGGTGGGGTTAATTTCAACGACCTCACCCCCTCTCCCTAGCAGGAGAGGGGGAAACAGCGGGGGCTAGGATGGTCGTGTTTATACCAACTAGCTACAGACCACTGTGCCTAAACTTCTCCTACTCCTCTTCTTGCTTCTCTACGCTTTAGATTTGGCTATTCCTCGGGATTTTTGGATCCAAGACGAGGCAAGGTATGGGGAAGTCGTTCGGGAAATGGTAAAGGAGGGACATTGGCTTGTCCCACACCTCAATGGTTATTCCTACCCAGATAAACCAGCTCCTTATTTTTGGTTGGTCGCGGGGGTAGGCACTCTAATTGGGCATGGAGAGCTTCCCTTTCGATTGGTGACCGTGGCCAGCACCGCTGCAGCAGCAGTAGGGGTGTACCGAGTCTCGCTCTCTTTGTTTGGGCCCGTAGAAGCGTTTTGGGCCACCCTCGTTTTCTTGACCACCTTCTTGAGTTTGATTGTCGGACACATCATGCGGATGGACATGCTCCTGGCGGCAGCTAGTGTGCATGCCTGGAAAAGCTTTTTAGATTGGCAAACAACCAAACGATCGCCGTTTAGTTTTTGGGGATGGGTCTTGTTGGGCGTTGCGGTCAAGGGGCCCATTGCTTTGTTGTTTACTTGGTTACCTGCGTTAGTTGCTTCATTTTGGGAGGGGGGCTTTTGCAAGGCTCGCGCTCTGCGCCAAGAATTGGGGTTAGGGGCTTTACTGTTCTTAGTAAGTATTTGGGTAGGGATGGTGGTCTTCGCAGGAGAGGGAAACTATCTTTCTAGCATCTGGCACGAACAGTTGGTGGGACGTACGGTGCGCGCCTGGAGTCACCCAGAGCCTTTTTGGTTTTATGGGGCACTGCTTCCCATTTTGCTTATGCCCTGGACAGGTTTAGTGTTCTCGGCTGGAAAACTTCAGGAAAACCAACGGCGGAATTGGATTAGTTTTACGATTGTCCCTCTTTGTGCCTTATCACTGATCTCTGGAAAACTTTTTATCTACTTAGAACCTTTGTTTCCGGGATTTTCTGTGATTGTAGGAGTTAGCGCGGTTCAGCTTCTCAAAAAAAGAGAGATTCCCCCATGGATTGGCTGGCCTCCGGTGCTGTTTTTTGGCCTATTAGCCATTGCAGTGGCGCGAGTGAGTGATCAATTCTTGCTAGCAAGAGAAACGGGTTTTCTGGTGGCAGAAGGCCTGGCCATTTGCAGCGTGGTATCAGTTTTGGTTGCGCGGTCTACTGCTCAAACTTGGCTCACTACACAAACTATTTTGAGTGTCGTGTTATCTTGGTGGCTCTTTGGTGTCTTGCTTCCAGTGGTCAATCCACTTTATTCTGGTCGTTCGTTGGGAGAATATTTGACTCATGAGGTACCCCCCAATGTGCCCATTGCAATTTTTTCGACGACGAGAGGGATTCTCAATTACTATGCAAAGCGAACTTTTTTCGAATTAGACAACCCCAAAACTTCGGACCAAACCAAAGTATGGACACATCCGAACACTGTGTTTATCTTTCCTGCCCACGCAAACCAAGACCTACGATCGCGGGTGTTGGGTTTAAAAAAATCTCCAGAACAATGCCAAAGGCATGAAACTTTTTTCGTGGAGAGGAAACTTTACTACGTTGTCTCAGGATGTCGAGATCTGCCCACTGCGATGGATGATGTGCGTTTGGGGAATTCTGTTCTTTGAAATTACTTCGACACTTTCTCAAGAAGAGCTTGTTTTGGTACAATCCATTCGAGATGCCCCTTGGGTCGTAGAACACCGACATTGGATGCAACTACTTTCCAACTGGGGAATGTATCCTTTTTACGTGTTTTTTTTAGGGATACTCTTCCTACGCATCCCGAAGTTTCAATTCGTAGCGTGGTCATGGTTTTGGGCTGAGCTGCTCGGATCTGGTTTTCTAGTGTTTTTGATTAAGACATTAACAGGCCGTGCCCGCCCGGAGTACGCATTGGCCAATGGGTTTTCAGAGACTTGGTTTAGCCAGATTTTTTCACATACCTACCAATCTTTTCCTTCTGGTCATACCACTGATTTGTTTACCAGTGCGCTTTTCGTGGGACTATTAACTAGGACACCACTGGTTGTGATCCCTGCATTTTTATTGGCGAGTCTTGTGGCTTTTTCCAGAATTGCCTTGGCGAAACATTATTTGAGTGATGTGTTGGCAGGGATGTTGATCGCCACTGTTTCTACCTTTTTATCTGTTCGGAATATTCAACCCAATGTCAAAACCTAGCTTTGTACATTTACATCTCCACACAGAATATTCAATGGTAGACGGTACCATTCGGGTAAAACCTTTACTCTCAGAAGTGGTCAAAGCGGGTATGCCTGCAGTAGCTGTGACGGATCAAAGCAATCTATTTGCTCTGGTACAGTTTTATAAAAGTGCACAATCTTCTGGCATTAAACCGATTGTGGGTGTGGATCTCTGGATTCAAGAAGAAAATCCAAAAACGCCACCTTCTCGTTTGTTAATTTTGTGTCAAAACTTGGTAGGTTATCGGAATATGACCCACCTTATTTCCCGTGCTTACATTGAAGGTCAAGCACAGGGAATGCCAATGGTGCATCGAACTTGGTTTTCTGGAAAGTCAGAAGGACTCATTGCTTTATCAGGGGGGAGAGAAGGAGACATAGGGCGCGCTTTGTTAGCAGGAAAGAAAGAGGAAGCATTACGTAGATTGCAATTTTGGAATCACACTTTTCCGGGTCGTTATTATTTAGAACTGATTCGTACTAAACGAGACAAAGAAGAAGAATATTTAGCACTAGCAGTGGCATTTGCGATTGAGCACAAGATTCCTCCGGTAGCTACGAATGATGTTCGATTCTTAAAAAAAGAAGATTTTGAAGTACACGAAGCACGTGTTTGTATTCACAATGGTAGTACGCTCAGTGATCCGCGTAGAGCTCGTCTCTATTCAGAAGAACAATTTTTAAGAAGTCCGGAAGAGATGTGTAGTTTATTTTCAGATCTTCCAGAAGCACTTGAAAACTCTGTTCAAATTGCCCGTCGTTGTAATTTAACTTTACCTTTAGGGAAAGTATTTTTACCAGATTTTCCCCTGCCAAAGGGAGAAAACCCGGATGATTATTTTCGGAAGTTAGCACAAGAAGGATTGTTAGATCGTTTTCGCACAACCTTGAAATTAGATTCTCCAGAGTCTACAGATCAAAGACGCATCTATGAAGAGCGTTTAGAAATGGAGATTCAAGTAATTATTCAAATGAAGTTTACGGGCTATTTTTTGATCGTCGCAGACTTCATTCGCTGGGCAAAAGAACATGGCATCCCAGTAGGCCCAGGACGTGGATCCGGTGCTGGTTCTATTGTTGCCTATGCTCTTTCGATTACTGATTTAGATCCGTTACCTTATGGTCTTTTGTTTGAGCGGTTTTTAAATCCAGAACGAGTGTCTATGCCTGACTTTGATATTGATTTTTGCATGGAACGACGGGACGAAGTGATCCATTACGTGTCCAATCGCTATGGCAAAGACCGTGTTTCTCAAATTATCACCTATGGCACCATGAGTGCCAAAGCGGTGGTGAGGGATTCTGGACGAGTATTGGGACAACCTTACAAAGCAGTAGACGAAATCGCAAAACTGATTCCTTTTGAAGTAGGCATTACTTTAGACAAGGCCATGGAGCAGGAGGCAATACTAAAAAACCGATACGAACAAGAGGAAGAAGTACGTGTTCTTTTGGATTTGGCACTAAAACTAGAAGGGCTGGTAAAAAACGCAGGAAAACATGCAGGAGGGGTTGTCATTGCACCTTCTCAATTAACCGATTTTGCCCCTCTCTATTGTGAACCAGACGGAAATAGCTTAGTCACACAATTTGACAAGGATGACATCGAGGAAATTGGTTTAATCAAATTCGACTTTCTAGGATTAAAAAACTTAACGATTATTGATTGGGCAGTTAAGGATATTTATCATCGAGAAAATATCAAGATAGATATCAACACGCTTCCCATGGGGGATTCAAAAACTTTTGAATTACTCCAAAAAGTGAAGACTACTGCGGTATTTCAGTTAGAATCTCGTGGCATAAGAGAGCTTGTTCGAAAACTCGTGCCAGATTGTTTTGAGGAAATTATTGCCCTAGTTGCATTGTTTCGCCCGGGTCCATTACAATCTGGCATGGTAGATGATTTTATTGAACGAAAGCATGGCCGAGCCAAAATAGAATATCCGCACCCGGCTCTAGAGGCTATCTTAAAACCTACGTATGGAGTGATTCTATACCAAGAACAGGTCATGCAAATTGCGCAAGTGCTCGCAGGGTACACACTCGGTGGGGCAGATTTATTGCGTCGTGCCATGGGCAAGAAAAAACCAGAGGAAATGGCGAAACAACGTTCCACCTTTGTAGATGGTGCCACTGCACGAGGAACCGATTCGGAATTGGCTTCGCGTATTTTTGATTTAATGGAAAAGTTTTCTGGGTATGGTTTTAACAAAAGCCACAGTGCAGCCTATGCCTTTATCTCCTATCAAACGGCATGGCTAAAAGCCAATTATCCTGCAGAATTTATGGCAGCTGCATTGTCTGCAGATATGGATAACACAGATAGAGTGGTTGCTCTTATTGAAGATTGTAAAAACATGGGTTTAACAATTACACCACCAAGCGTAGATCGTAGCCGATTTCGGTTTTCAGTCTATGACAAGAAAGAAATTGTGTATGGTTTGGGAGCGGTACGAGGCGTAGGGGATGCTGCAGCATCGGAAATTTTTGAAAATCGAAAACAACAAAGCCCTTTTAGGAATTTTTTAGACTTCTACAAACGCGTAGATCTCCGAAGGGTTAACCGAAAGACCGTTGATTCTCTCATTCGTGCTGGTGCCTTAGATTGTTTACACCCCAGCCGAGCTACTATGATTCACAATTTGGATCATGTCTTGCGGGCTGCAGAACGCCACCAACAGGACGTTACTTTAGGTCAAGTAGGGCTCTTTGGGGAAACAGCAGTACCCACAGAAGCACAAATGGAACCTGTGGAATGGGATCTCCTTACCAAGCTAGAAAATGAAAAATCAGTGCTCGGCCTATATTTGAGCGGACATCCGATTGAGGAATGTCAAGATGAGCTTTCTCATTTCACAACGGGGAAGTTAAAAGAAATCCGCGCCAATCAAGAAAGGTCAGTTGTAGTCGCAGGATTTGTCAATTCTATTCGAAAAACAGGACGAGGTGTTTTTAGTACGATAGAGGACAACACGGCCCAACTAGATGTGTTCACTTCGCAAGAATTGTACGAAAAGTATAAATCTCGAATTGAAATGGATCGATTAGTAATCATGCGTGGCACCGCGACCGTCGATCATTTTACGGAAAAACTGCGTTTGGATGCAGATCGTGTTTTTGATCTCGACGAAGCAAGGGAGTTTTTTGCAAAGTCACTGACAATATTCATCAAAAGTAATTCTAGCAAAGTGGACACTGCACAACATCTGGCCAATCTTTTGACTCCATTTCTTGGGGGAGAATGTCAGATTTTTGTAGAATATTGTAACGGTCCTAATTTTGCTCAACTGAAATTAGGTCAGCATTGGCGTTGCCGTCCGCACGACAAATTGTTGAATCATTTGCGCCAATCTTTCGGTGAAATTAAAGTGAAATATTCCCGATGATTGATTCGATTCAATCTTGGCGTGCATTACGATTTTTCAATTCTTATCGTTTGATATTAGCACTTTTTTTACTCGTGCTCGGGAGTGGCCAACCTCCTCTTCAGCCTCTGGGCGCGAGCAATGCCTTTTTATTTCTAGTCTCGAGCATTGGTTATTTTCTTTTTTCTCTGGTAGGCATTGCAACTTTATATTGGCAAAAACCGTCCATTGGGACCCAAGTCCAAGTTCAGGCTTTTGGAGACATTTTAGCTTTGACTTTACTTTTACATGCCAGCGGAGGTGTTTCCAGTGGATTAGGTATTTTACTGGTCGTGGCCGTGGCAGGGGATGCTTTGTTATTAGAAGGACATTTAGCTTATTTGTTGGCCGCCAGCGCGACAATCTCGATTCTCGCAGAACAAGGAGCTATCGAATGGATGGGACTAGGAAAAGAATCTAGTTATACCCAAGCAGGTCTTTTAGGTGCTGGTTTCTTTGCCACTGCGATTTTGGCTCGCCTTCTAGCTCAGAGAATCCGAGAAAGTGAAAAATTGGCGCACCAACGTGGGGTAGACCTTGCGAACCTAACAGAATTGAATGGTTGCATTATTCAACAAATGGCTGCTGGGGTTGTGGTGGTCGACGCTCAAAACCAAGTGAGGCTACTCAACACGGCCGCCACACACCTTCTTGGTGCTCCATCCAGTGGTTGTTGTACCCTGGATCGCCTTTGCCCTGAGCTGGCGCGCCAAGTGGCGGAGTGGAGAAGAAGTCCGGGCATTGAACCCAGAATTTTCCGTCCTTTGGCCGAAAAAAACGAAGTTTTGCCACGCTTTTCAAGTCTCGGGAGAGCCACAGGAGCAGGATTGCTCATTACCTTAGAAGATGCAGCAGCTTTAGCAGAGAAAGCACAACAAATGAAACTAGCGGCTTTAGGTCGCTTGGCGGCCAGCATTGCCCATGAGATTCGGAATCCCTTAAGTGCGGTTAGTCATGCTGCACAATTATTGGATGAATCTCCGGATCTTGGCGAAACCGATCAGAGATTAACTCGCATTATTCGGGATCAAGCCAAACGATTAAACAGTGTTATTGAAAATGTTTTGCTTTTATCCAAACGCGAACCCGCTCGACTTTCGATGATTCCCATTGCACCCATGCTAGAGGAATTGCAAGAAGAGCTTTTGGAACGCCCTGATGCTCATTCGACTCAGATTACGGTGCAAGTTTTTCCCCAAGATTTGTGTGCGAGACTAGATGCTAGCCAGATCCGTCAGGTGTTAGACAATCTCTGCCGAAATGCTTTTCGACATGGCCGAAAAGAGGATGGCACATTGTATTTACGTTTGGAAGCTGCTGGGGACCAGCAAAGCGTTTGGATAGACGTATTAGATGACGGTCCTGGCATTCCAGAAGAAGTCGCTACCCAAATTTTTGAACCTTTTTTTACCACTCGTCACGATGGCACTGGATTAGGTCTTAGTCTTGCTAGAGAATTGTGTGAAGCTAATTTGGCACGTCTTACCTACCAATCGATTTCTTCAGAAGGTGGGAGTAGGTTTAGAATAAAATTTTATTGCTAGTCCACTGCTCTAATCGGAAAACCGCCTATGTCCCCTACTCTATCCCTTGCTATAGACCTTATTTCACGACCCTCCGTTACTCCAGAAGACGGTGGATGCCAAGAGGTTTTAATCCAAAGACTTGAATCTTTGAGATTTTTAATAGAAAGGTTCCCCCAAAAGGGGGTGACGAATTTTTGGGCAAGACACGGTCAAGAAGAACCATTGCTTGTATTCGCAGGTCATAGCGACGTGGTGCCTCCTGGGGCTATGGAACGCTGGTCTACCCCACCCTTTACGCCCATTTTGAAAGATGATTTCCTTTGTGGTCGCGGGGCAGCCGACATGAAAGGTGGTTTAGCAGCCATGCTGACTGCGGTGGAATCCTTTGTTTTAGAACACCCAAACCATGCTGGTTCGATTGGGTTCCTTGTGACTTCTGACGAAGAAGGCACTGCCTTAAATGGTACTCGTTACGTAATGGAGCAATTAGAAGCCCGAGGCGAACACATTAGTGCTTGCGTTCTTGGAGAGCCTACGAGCGAAGATAAAATTTGTGATTGTGTGAAGAATGGTCGGAGAGGTTCACTAAACGGAGTTTTGAAAGTACGTGGCATACAGGGACATATTGCCTATCCTCATTTGTCGAAAAACCCAATTCATGAGGCAGCCCCTGCACTTTTAGAACTGATTGCTACTGAGTGGGACCGTGGTAATGAGCATTTTCCCCCCACAGGTTTTCAAATTTCTAATATTCATGCTGGAGAAGGAACACTCAACATCATTCCTGGTGAACTGACCGTATTATTCAATTTTCGATTCTCTACGGCGGTAACTGCGGAAGCACTCCAAAATCGTGTGGAAGCAGTCATACAACGCCACTGCAAAAAGTATCAACTGTCTTGGAGTTCTTCTGGAGATCCGTTTTTGACTTCGGAAGGCAAGTTACTGGACGTAGTGCGAGAGGCCATTTTGGGAGTAACGGGATATCCACCGCGCTTCTCGACTGCGGGCGGCATCTCTGATGGTCGGTTTATTGCACCAACGGGGGCTCAGGTGGTCGAGATAGGCCCACTCAATGCGACTATTCACCAAGTAAACGAGCGGGTTGCTATTGAAGATCTAGAGGTATTACATCAAGTGTATCGACGAATATTGGAAGAGTTTTTGGCGCAACACAACTGAGGGTTTCTGGCAAAAACCACCCCACCCCTGCGGGGTACCCCTCCTTAACTAAGGAGGGGAGTTTGGTAATTAAAACGCTCTCCCTGTACGCCTACTTGTTCGGCAGTTTCACATTCTTTAGTAGCGACAAAGTTACTGCATTTCGGATTTGCAACACGTTGGTTCCGTCCAAATTTTTGATCAAAATAGAAATACTTCTATGGCCACTTTGATCGGTTGTCAACGCAACGGGTGTCAAATCTTTTTCTGCTCCTAAACTAATCTGTTTTAACTGATTTCCAGTGATCCCATCGACAATCCGTAGCAAGTAATTGCCCGTGCTTAGAACCAACAACGCAAAGTCCGTTGCACCATCGCCATTGATATCGGGCACAAGCCCTATTCCACTCAATGTTAAGTTCTTTGAAGAACCCAACCGAAGAGATCTCAGCTGTTTTCCATTGGCACTATTGATAATCCGTAAATAGTATTTATCGGAGATCAGAGCTAACAAGGCCTGATCTGCAATGCCATCGCCATTTACATCGGGAATCGTAGTCACTTCGGAATATTGAGCAGTACCATTTGGATTATTTTGGAAAAGGTCTGTTACTTCTTGGGCACTCAGAGCACGATTATAAATACGAACATCATCGATGTTACCATTAAAATGTTCTCCATTGTCGACATCATTTTTCCCTATAGTCGGGTTTCTACTGTTAGATAAATCATAAGAAGATGTATCTACTTCCTGTGAAGAATCTAAATTTCCGTCAATGTATATTTTTGCTCCAACTGACCTATCTACAGCACCAACAACAAAATGCCAATTACCGTCTACAATATCCTGATTACTATAAAAATAAACATGGCACTGACCATTGAAAGCATTTTCTAGGTGTAAATGATTTCCACTAGGTCCTCCCATTCTCATCATGTACCCAGTAACACAGCCACTACTCCCTTTTGAAAAAATTCTCCCGTTGTTTGTTGGGGAAACTGGTTTTATCCAAGCCGCTATAGAATAACTTTGTAGGCCAATCCCGAGTGTTCCATTGTCTATAAGTTGAATATAATTAGAGGATCCGTCAAAAAGATAAGCACTATTCTGTTTTCCAAGTCTATCTTTGTCTAGGGTTGCTCCAAATGCTTGCCCGTTATTTCCTTTTCCACTCTCATCATTCGCATTGCCATTGAACGGATAATAGGCAACCAAACCGTCATTAAGTCCTGCATGAGCAGTATTCAAACATAGAGAGATGATGGTAGCGATAAAAACACTCTGTGTTTTCATGATGATTTGCTCGTTGAATATTGAGGTGAGCAACCCAAACCACTGGGTTGCCCAAGATCAAACAAAATTACAACAATTTAAGGAGCGCGAGGCGGAAGCGGTTTGGCCTCTACCACCATGTGTGCTGCGGCACCACCCAGTATCCCATGGGCACTTTGCAGCACTGGTTCAAGCAAAATGGCACCGCGTGCTTGTGCACGTTGACGCAACGTACCGCAGGCACGTTCCATGATGCGTTGCTTCTCTTGAGGAGTACGAGCTTGGCGCATGGCACGACGAAGGGCTGCCCTCTCTGCTGGTGCGAGGAGGTCCCGTCCTGACACCATTTGCACCTTAGCAGGCACCTGGGCGGCCTCTGCTTTAACAGCAGCGGGGATAACTTGTGCTGTTTCTGCTTTCACCGTTGCGGGAACCTGTGCAGCTTCTGCTTTAACAGTGGCAGAAATTGCATCTAACTCTAATTCTTGTTCTTCAGCTTCAGCAGGAACGGTTTTGGCAGCAGGTACAACCTGAGCAGCTACTGCTTGAACTGGAGCAGGAACTACTTGAGCAGCTGCTCCTTTAACGGTAGCAGGCACAACTACTGGTACAACCTGAGCAACTACTGCTTGAACTGGAGCAGGAACTACTTGAGCAGCTGCCCCTTTAACGGTAGCGGGAACAACCACTGGTGCAACCTGAGCAGCCACTGCTTGAACTGGAGCAGGAACTACTTGAGCAGTTTGCACTCTTGCAACCGGAACCTGCGCTCTAGCAGGGGACAACAGGCTACTAAACGCAATCGCGAAGGCAACCAACGCAAGGTTACGTTGTACATCCATTATCGTTTTCTCCTGGTCTCTTCAACCAAATTATGCGGGAACGGTGTAATACATGCGATCTTGTGAGCAACTTTGCCCAACTTCGCCACACCATTTATTAGGATACCATTAAAATTGGTGTTTGAATCAATCTTCCCCATAACGGAGTAAATGCCTATGGCTGAAATTACATAAAAAGGTTATAGCTAGAATGGCTTAAAACTGTATTTCTTTCCCCCAACCTCACCCACAACCCCTTTCCTTGCCAGGGAAGTGAAGGTAAGGCTTTTTCCCTATTTCTCCCTCACCCATTGAATTTGGACCTATCAAACTCCCCTCCTTGATAAGGAGGGGTGCCCCGCAGGGGCGGGGTGGTTGGTTCTAATGTATTACCATTTTATTAGGAGGGATTGATAAACAAGCATAGGTAACCTGAGTTCGACGTAAGAAATAATGTAAGTTATTGTATCAGTTATGCTTTA
>CAUYTX010000471.1:0-10984 GCA_963575665.1 Gammaproteobacteria bacterium
AAATCAAATAAATACAGTGAGTTAGCCTTTTTTCTTACGTCGAACTCAGGTTAACTAATGTCAGCGAACAGCTGTCTTTTGAATGATAAATACAAAAATGGAATCTCCGCTGTGTTTAGTAGATGGCTTTTCCTACTTATTTCGTTCCTTTTTTGGAACTCCGTCTTTGAAAAATGCAAATGGCGAACCAATAGGAGCCATTTTTGGAATGGCCGAAAGACTGAAAAGGTTATTGGCTACACATCGCTCTAAACGTTGGGCGGTGGTCTTCGATGCCCCTGGAGCAACATTTCGAGATAACCTCTACCCAAGTTATAAGGCCAATCGAGAAAGTACTCCTTCTGAATTTGTTGCCCAAATTAACCCGACCTACCTTTTAGTACGGGCCATGGGATTCCCAGTGTTGGTAATTCCCGGAGTGGAAGCAGATGACGTCATTGCGACGCTTGCCACACGAGCTCGAGAAAAAGGAATTCCCACTCGCATCTTTAGTGCAGATAAAGACTTTGCGCAGTTAGTAGATGATTATGTAGTGTTAATTGATACTGCAAAAAACACGAGTTTAGATCGACCTGGAGTGTTTGCTAAATTTGGTGTTTTCCCAGAACAAATTGTTGATTATTTAGCCTTGGTAGGCGACTCCTCAGACAATGTCCCGGGCGTGTTTGGCGTAGGGCCTAAAACAGCTGCGAAATGGCTTGGTGAATATGGATCCTTAGACAAGATTCTCTTACAGTCTAAAAAAATTAAAGGAAAAGTGGGAGAACAACTGAGGGCTTCCGTGCATCAATTCCCACTTACTAGAAAATTGCTCACGCTTCATAAAGAAGTGTCATTACCAGTGTCTTGCGATGAGCTCAAATTAAAAATTCCTGATCCAAAGGTACTAGAAAACCTGTTAAACCAATTAGGTTTCCAATCCTGGTTGGCAGCGCAGGGAAATCAAATGAAATCAGGAGAACTGATTTTCTAAACTGCTTTTCTGGAGGTTTATCAAATGTTTTGGATTAACTTTATAAAATTTCAACCAAATATGTATGCCTTACAATACAAACGCGGTCAAGTGGTGCGTGAGGGTTTAGGTTTGTCCTTTTTTTATTACACGCCTACTACTTCCATTGTAGCAGTGCCCGTGAGTGGCATGGAAGCTCCTTTCATATTTGAGGAGAGCACACGCGATTTCCAAACTATCACAATCCAAGGACAAGTTACCTTTCGTGTCCGAGAAGTTCGGAAACTTTCTGAATTGCTAAATTACACCTTGAATGCCACAGGGAAGGAGTATGTATCGGAAGATCCAGATAAATTACCGCGGCGTATCGTAGATATTATTCACGTACTCCTAAAACGGAAAGTCAGTAATCTCCCCTTAAAACAAGCTTTGATTGCTTCCGATGAACTCACCAATTCGATTGATGAGTCCATTCGGACACAACAAGAAATTGTTTCTTTAGGGGTTGAAATACTAGGAATTGCCATTCTCTCTATTTTGCCCACTAAAGAAACTGCTAGAGCTTTAGAAGCCGAAACGCGAGAGCAGATCTTAGAAGAGGCTGACAATGCGATTTACACGCGTCGTAATGCCTCTGTAGAGCAAGAACGCACGATTAAAGAAAACGAACTCAATACTGAAATTGCCGTCGAGCGGAAAAAATTGGAGATTCAAGAAGCACAAATGGACGCAGAGCAGGCAGTCCAAAAAATGCAGCACCAGTTAGAAGAAGATCAAATGAGTTTTAGCATCTTGCTCGAAGAGAAAAAGAAAACTCTAACAGAACTAACTGTTGAAAACCTAAGAGCTGAGGCTGACGCAAAAGCATATGCGGCGACCAAGATGATGGAAGTATTTAATGCCGTAAATCCAGACACGCTACACTCTTTGGTTTCAGTGGGCATGGCTCCTGAAACTTTAATTGCGTTGGCTTTTCAGGGGCTAGCGGAAAAAGCAGAAAAGATTGGGGAATTAAACATTTCCCCTGATTTGTTGCGCAGTTTACTGAAACATTCAAAATCTTAATTCAATGGAGCGATTATCTGAGAACAAACTGATCGTAGTCACCCGTAAAACTCGGCTAGATGAATTGGTTATTCGCTTTAATACAACGACACAGGCCAAGTTTTATGTGGAACACCTAGGAGCCGATTTTTCGGATTACGTCCACGAGCACGAAAATTATTATCAAGCACTTGCAAAAACTCGAACTGTTTTATCTTGCCTAGGCCGCGTGCAAGTGATAGATCGATCTTTTCTGCCTAATTTTTTGTTTGGACCAGAAGATATTGTTTTTGCAGTAGGTCAGGATGGTTTAGTAGCCAACACACTGAAATATCTCTCTGGTCAAGTCTTGATTGGAGTCAATTCTGATCCTAACCGCTGGGACGGTGTTTTACTCCCGTTTCAAGTCGATGATTTAGGCAAGATCGTTCCCGAGGTATTCAAGCAGAAAAGACCCATTAAAGAGGTCACGCTGGCACAAGTTGTATTGAATGACGGACAAACCTTATTAGCGGTCAATGATTTCTTTATTGGGCAGAAAACCCATGTTTCTGCTCGCTATACTTTGGGCATTAACGGAAAGGAAGAAAGACAATCTTCTAGTGGAATCATTGTCTCCACTGGATTAGGTTCTACGGGATGGATGAGAAGTATCGTAAACGGTGCTTCCCAACTCCGCGCACAATTTTTTGGCGAACTACCAGCAATAGTCAATGAAAAATTATCTTGGGAAACCCCATATTTACTATTTTTTGTACGGGAACCTTTTCCTAGTAAGACTTTTTCAACAGATTTAGTCTTTGGGCATATTTTGGAAGAAGAACCACTGAGAGTGTTATCAGAAATGGCAGAAAACGGAGTCATTTTCAGTGACGGCATTGAAAATGATTACTTGTCTTTTAATTCAGGAATGGAAGCTTTTATTACGCCTGCGGATCAAAAAGGTCAGCTAATTGTGTAATTGTTGATGGTTCGTACTGCATGGCAAACGCGCAATGCTTGAACCGTCGGGCCAACATCATGCACCCGAACGATAGAAGCCCCCTGCCAAACGGCAATGACTGCGAGTGCTACACTGCCGTGTAACCGATCTTTGGTAGGGTCACCTAAAATCTTGCCAATCATCGATTTCCTTGAGAGGCCAACTAAAATTGGGATTTTTAGGAAAGAAAACACATCAAGATGTCGCAACAACTTCAAATTGTGTTCTAACTGCTTTCCAAAGCCAAACCCCGGATCAATCCACAAACGATCTCGTGAGATACCGGCTGCAATACAAACCTTAATGCGCTCTTCTAAAAAAGAATAAACCTCGCTAATAACATCCTCGTAGAAAGGTGCGTGCTGCATTAAATGGGGCTCACCTTGCATATGCATTAAACACACTTTAGCAGCACTTGTTGCTGCTACCTCAAGTGCCCCGGGAACACGCAACGCTCGTATGTCATTCAAAAAAGAAACACCAGAAGCAAGAGCAGCAGACATGACTTCTGGTTTGCTAGTATCCACAGAGAGGGGAATTGGAAAGTGGGATTGCAATGCTTCTAAGACAGGTATTATCCGATCAATCTCTTCTTCAGCTGAGACGGCTTGTGCACCTGGCCGTGTGGATTCCCCACCCACATCAAGGATATCCACACCTTCCTTTATCATTTGTGCAGCACGGTCTACCGCTGACGAAACTTCCTGATAACACCCACTATCAAAAAAAGAATCTGGCGTGACATTGAGGATTCCCATGACTTGGCACATGCAAACCCCATTAGTTCAGTGGTGTGGGTTTTGCTACTGGTTCATCAGAGGAACTCGTTTTGCCAAGTTCGTACCCTGTAGGTCGTTTGTAACCAGTTTGCCCTTTAATTAATTCCCAATCTGGCATGCGAGGGGGCTTACCGGACATGATATCATCAATTTGGTCAGAATCAATGGTCTCATATTTGATTAAGGCTTCCGCCATTACGTGAACTTTTTCTAGGTTATCAGTCAAAATCTTCTCGGCGCGGCGAAAGTTCTGATCGATGATGCTCCGTATTTCCTCATCGATGATGTGAGAAGTCTCGTCTGAAATCATCTTGTGTTGGGTAACCGAGTGCCCAAGAAAGACCTCCCCTTGATCTTCCATGTAGGTCAAAGGGCCGAGCTTTTCAGAAAGACCCCAACGGGTCACCATGTTTCTGGCAATCTCCGTAGCCCGTTGAATGTCATTGCTTGCACCAGTGGTTACGCATTCGGGGCCAAAAATGAGCTGTTCTGCAATCCTTCCGCCGAACAAACTAGCGATCTGACTCTCTAGTCGTTGTTTACTGTAACTATATCGATCTTCTATCGGTAAAAACATCGTCACGCCTAGTGCGCGACCTCGCGGGATGATGCTGACCTTATACACTGGATCATGTGAGGGAACCAACCGACCAATGATGGCATGACCAGACTCGTGATAGGCCGTAAGGTGTTTTTCGTCATCACTCATGACCATAGACCTACGTTCTGCTCCCATCATGATCTTATCTTTGGCTTTCTCAAAATCTCCCATTTCAACAATTTGCTTATTGGTTCTGGCCGCAAACAAAGTGGCTTCGTTCACAAGATTGGCTAGATCTGCTCCAGAGAACCCCGGAGTCCCACGAGCAATGATGTTGGGTTGAACATCCTCCGAAATTGGTACTTTTTGCATGTGCACACGTAAGATTTGCTCGCGACCTCGAACATCAGGCAATGGAACCACCACCTGCCGATCAAAACGACCCGGGCGGAGTAAAGCAGGATCGAGCACATCGGGACGGTTCGTAGCGGCAATGACGATCACACCTTCATTGCCTTCAAAACCGTCCATTTCCACTAACAGTTGGTTTAGCGTTTGTTCACGTTCGTCATGGCCACCACCGAGACCTGCGCCACGGTGACGTCCCACGGCGTCAATTTCATCGATAAAAATGATGCAGGGTGCGTGTTTTTTAGCTTGTTCGAACATATCCCGAACACGAGAAGCACCCACGCCCACGAACATTTCTACGAAGTCGGAACCAGAGATAGTGAAGAAAGGAACCTTAGCTTCTCCAGCAATGGCTTTAGCGAGCAGTGTCTTGCCTGTGCCGGGAGAACCTACCATCAGCACCCCTCTTGGAATCTTGCCACCTAACTTCTGAAACTTAGCAGGATCACGGAGGAACTCAACCAGCTCTGCAACCTCTTCTTTTGCTTCCTCTACTCCGGCAACATCGGCAAACGTAATCTTGACCTGATCTTCTCCGAGCATTCGTGCGCGACTCTTGCCAAAAGAAAGTGCCCCGCGACCCCCTGCTCCTCCTTGCATCTGGCGCATAAAAAAGATCCAGACCCCAATGAGTACCAACATTGGGAACCAGGAGATAAACATTTGCATCAGGATGCCTTGTTGCTCTGGGGGGCGAGCATCAATCACTACATTGCTACCCAAAAGATCGCCAAGTAACCCGGGATCCCCGGGGTTATAAGTGTTGAAGCGTTCACCATTTTGGAGAACGCCTCGGATTGATCGGTCTTCAATAATGACGCGCTGTACCCTACCTTGCTTAACGTCTGCAATAAACTGTGAGTATTCCATTCGTTGGGAAGATACCTGACGCGGGCCAAAATGGTTAAATACCAACATCAGGACGACAGCGATCACCACCCATAAAGCTAAATTTTTCGTCATGTCGTTCAAGGGATTTTCCTTCAAGATAGATTTTGTGCGCTGTTTTTAAGAAAACAGTCATTATAAACAAGTGTTATCAGATTTGGCAAGATAATTTTAAGAGTACGTCTGCAGGATAAATTTACCACGGACTAGCATTAGTTGGGCACCTCCTACTGGTAGGGATTCACCATTTTCGCAATTCACCGCCATGCCTAGGGAAGGATCTTCTTCGTGCAAATCTTCAGAGAAGAAGAATGGCCACGGTTTTTTAGGATCCGTCAGGGTTCCAAAATAACGCCGATCTAGTCCGTTGGGGTAAAAAATACTCTTAATTTCGTTTACTGTTGGCAAACGCCAATCACTGAACCCCGCAAGACATTCTTGGTTTTTTTGCGAAATTTCTTCGTCTATTTCTCCTCCAGTACCCAATGGAGCCCATTGTACAGTTTGCGGCAAATTTTCTCCAGCACCTTTGTATTCCCAGAACAACTGAGTGGTACTGTCTTGGATTGCAAAATAGTCTGTAGCTTGATCGGGTAACGCCTCTCCAGTAACACCAAGTTTTACGAATCTTCGACGATTCTCGTATATTTCTGTTCGAAATCTTTCTAACGCATTATGAATTTCTTTGGAAGATAGAATACTTTGATTCAATGCATGATCTGTATTTTGAGAGCCTTTTTCTATTGCTTTAAGAATTTCTTGTATGGAACTTAGTATTTGTTTTAAGAAATCTTGTACCTTGTTAGATTCAATCAAATTAGGATCTATTGCTTGTGTTCCAAATAGAATCTCCCAAAGAGTTTGAATAACATGTAAAAATACAGCTAAAAATAGGCCAAAAATAGAAAGCAAAAAAGCAAACCGCAGCCCTTCTAATAGTTTTGGGACACTGCCAGAGATATCCTCTACGTTAAATCCGACCAAGCCTAAGAAAATGCCAACAAAGGTACCTAGAATCCCTAAGCTGGTGAGGATTGATTTACAGTCTAAATGTCTCCTTCCAAACCAATAACTGTTTAGGTCAACGGCAAACAGAAAAAGCATAACCAAGGCAAATCCAAGCATTACTGGATCGCCTAGAATTACCCCAAATAGATCATATGATTTCAAGTTGGAGGCTTAATTAAAATTTTTCAATTAGGGTCGGTGTTCTGGCGATTCTAAATCCTAAACTGTTCGTTCGAGTGTCTTTAGCAAATCCATTTCGGTGCGCAGACCGGAGGTCACGCGGGTAACTTTCCCAAGAACCTCCTCGCACGACCCGATGGGAACAATCCCCCTCTGCGATCCAAGCAGATCCATCTGAAGGCGCGCCATCATACTGTTTATGCCAACAATCTTCAGTCCATTCCATGATATTTCCGTGCATTTGATGCAAACCCCAAGGATTCGGAGGAAAGCGATCTACAGAAACAGTTTTTTCTCGGCGTTTTCCCTTTCTATCATCTTCATACTGATAGCTCCCATTGTAATTAGCTATTTCCGTTGAGATTTCTTGACCATAGCTAAAGAGAGTAGTAGTGCCTGCCCGTGCAGCATATTCCCATTCTGCTTCTGTAAGCAATCGATAATTTTTTCCCGTTTTTTTATTTAACCACTGGATATACCATTGTACATCATTCCAAGAAACATGAATCACAGGTCGTCTTCCGCGACCCCAATTTTCATCTTTGGGGATCTGATGACAACCGCCATCCGCAACACAAGCATCCCATTCTTCAAATGTGACTGCAAATTTCCCGATTTCAAAAGAATTGATCTTAACTTCATGGATTGGACTTTCATTAAGGTAACGCCACTTTTCATTCTCGAGAGATCCCATTCGAAAAAATCCCTCTGGGATCAAAACCATCACCGGTTCATTACGAATTAGTGTAAGTGGTTCTACTTTTTGAATGGTACTTAAAGGAATCTCAAGAGGTGCAACTGGATGTTCTGGTGTTTTATTTTCAAGAGACTCCGGATTTGCAGAAGATACTTGAATTAGATCAACTTTTTTCGGTGTACCTAGCAAAATTTCTTGAATTTCTTGCGGATTACAAATTAGGTCAGAAGATAATATTCGAAGATTTGGTTTCCACTCAGGGTGCAATATTAGCCCTAAAAGTTCTAATGTTTCTCGATCAGAAAAGGAAATACAATCATTTCCATGGGCATTTTTGAAGATGATTCCTACATTGTTTGGATTATCCGGGAACCGAGGTTTGTACTGGAGGAAATGTGGGAGAAAATACATATTTTTCGTGAGAAGAGAAGAAATTTCCTTTGGCAGAACCACCAAAGAAGACCCCAACAAACGTTGATCAACGCCTCCGTACCAAGTGCGTAATGCTTCTCGAGTAGGACGGGTCATGTCTTCGATGATGCTTTCTTCTGGTTCTAAGATCGGTAAATCTTTTGGTGCTCCCCTCCAAGAAATTGCATCTCGATTGGCTGCATACGCAAAATGATCATTCACACGTTGCAGTTGAGTACTAGCCGTGAATCGTTTTAATACTTGGATCATTGCTTTTCCATGCAACAAAATCTTTCCCGTTTTATAAGAATGGTAGACTTGTTTGCAAGTTTTGTAAGCGTTATGGGTGCCTTTGCAAGCATCATAAGCACTTTTCACACTTGAACATACTTCAATGACGGTAGCACCTACGACAAGAATAGTCCCTAACACGAGCGTATTTCCTAATTACTCCTTAAAAATAATAGCGTTTAGATGCGAAAGCAACTGATCGGAATCCACAAAACCGATGATTCGATCATTGATACGCTCCGCACCATCAGGAGAAAAGAAAACCAATGCAGGCGGGCCAATCAGACCAAATCTTTTCAAGAGTGTACGATCTTCTAAAGAATTTTGGGTCACATCTACTTGTAATAAAGTAATTTTTTTAAGTACTTCTCGTACACTAGGATCTGAAAAAGTACTACGTTCCATTCGTTTACATTCTACGCACCAATCTGCACGGAAATCCAACAGGATCGATTTTCCTTTCAGGGTAAACAACACTTGGTCTAATTCTTTAGAGGTATGAATGATTTGAAACGAAAGGTCTTTGGTTGAGGATACTAACTCGCGTTTTAAGGGTTGTAAGAGATCTTCTCCTCCTCCTGCCGTACCTACTAAAATCAAGGAACCTTGCAAAACGGTGACCACTCCTAATCCTTTCCATAAACTTTTCCAACCGGAGGCACCAGCAGGCAAAGGATCGAGAGCTCCTAAATAAACACCCACCACGACGAAAAGAACTCCCCAAAGTGGTAAAGATACTGAGGTGGGCAGAACTCGTCCTAACATTTCCAATGCTACTCCGAGGAGTAAAACCCCAAACACTGATTTGATGGTTTCCATCCAAGCACCAGCACGGGGCAACCATTGCCCGCCTGTGGTTCCTAAAACAAGCAGAGGAGCACCCATGCCCATGCTCATACAAAACAAAGCCAACCCACTGAGAAAAATGTCTCCTGTCTGGCTTAGGTAAAGCAAAGCACCGGCAAGGGGGGGTGCTATGCAAGGTCCAACGACGAGGGCTGACAAAACCCCCATGACTGCTGCACCAATCCAAGTGCCACTCGTTTGCCGATTAGATAAATTGGTGAGACGAATTTGTAGACTCGAAGGTATTTGGATGTCATATAAACCAAACATTGATAATGCCAGAGTCACGAATAGAGCACTAAAACTAAAAAGTATCCAAGGGGTTTGAAAAGCTGCTTGGAGATTGGCACCAGCTAACCCTGCGACGATTCCTGCCACGGTGTACGTAACTGACATAGCCAGTACATAGGCTAAGGAAAGTGAAAAAGCACGGGCAGTGGTTAATCGAGTGCCTTGTCCTACAATGAGGCTTGAGAGGATCGGCACCATTGGGAAAACGCAAGGCGTAAAAGCGAGCAGTAGCCCAACCCCAAAAAACCAAGCCAATACCCCAAACTGATGACCACTGGCCAAACGTTTGGCGACCTGATCTTGGCGTGAGGAAACTACCGGTGGCAAAGGACCTGAAGCTACCACTTCCTCTAGCTTAGGCAACGCAACTTGAGTGGAACGAGAAATCGGAGGATAACAAAGACGTCCTTCCACACATCCTTGGAACTTAGTCTCTACCGTGACGGTGACTGCTTTGTCTGCAAACCGACTTAACGGAATAGTTACTTCCAAAGGATTTCGATAAACCTCTACGAGACCTAAATCTTCCTCTTGTTTGCTTTCTCCTTTTGGAAAAACAGCAGATCCCAAAGAAACAAAGGACTCTAAAATTCGGAATTGAATTTTATCTCGATAGAGGTAATGTCCTGGGACGGTTTCCCAACGTGCTAAAAGATGTGTAGCGTCTAAAACTTCCAACGAATAAGGGAATGCCACCTCCGGAGCCAATGGCGTTCCGGCTTCTCCTCGTCCAAAAAAGCTAGAAGAGGCAGAAGCCTCTGCACCCGCTAGGATCAAGACAATGGCTAGTAGCCGAAAATGCATGGTCTTCTAATGTTTTTGGCTACGTTCGTATTGTTCGTACCCATGCTCTGCTTGGCTTTTGGCACACTGGGCCAGTGTAAGAGCAGACCCGAGATTTGAGTTAGTCAGTGCCTTTTTCGCTTCTGCAATCAATTTTTCGGTGTCGCGCCAAAGAAAACCAACCGCACTGGTCTTTTTAGCAGCTGCCTCTGCTTCTGTAATAGCAGCACTGGGATTCGGCGCAGGAGAAGGCATGAGGTCGCCTCCAACCGCGGAAAATGTATACATTAGACAAAATGCAAAGACTGTCTTTTTCACAGATGCCCCTTATGAGAAAACTCTCAAGAAAACCTTGAACTGCAATCGGGATCAAGAGTAGCTTACTACCTTAGTCTCTTTAAAGAAAATTTACGGAATCTTTGGTCAATCCTTATAATCTAGTCTCATACCACACCAAGCAAAGTGTACCCTCCCATGATGCGTGTTGTCCAGAAAGCCCTCACATTTGATGACGTTCTGCTAGTGCCAGCCTATTCTTCAGTTTTGCCGCGCGAGGTAAATCTCACCACTCAATTGACCCGAGGAATTCACTTAAGTCTTCCTTTGGTGTCGGCGGCCATGGATACAGTCACTGAAGCACGTTTGGCCATTGCGATTTCCCAAGAAGGTGGCATCGGAATTCTTCATAAAAACATGACAGCGGATCAACACGCTGCGCAGGTTCGCAAAGTGAAGCAGTTTGAAAGTGGGGTCATCGATAATCCAATTACGGTTTCTCCTGAAACTACTATTCGAGAAGTATTACGGTTAACTAGAACGCATGGTTTTTCTGGGGTACCTGTGGTACGAGGTCAAGACCTTGTAGGCATTGTAACGAGTC
>CAUYTX010000472.1:0-10983 GCA_963575665.1 Gammaproteobacteria bacterium
CGTGCGTAGAGAGAGAATCAAGGATGATTCTCGACTGCGCACTCGGATCGGACTCCAAGTCACTGTATTGATCAAATCGTGCACCGCCAGTCACGTTAAATTTTTCGGAAACTTCAAATTGGTCTTCGAGAGCTATTCCTGTGTCCTCTCTACTCACATCATCCCTTATACCTTGGTTCAATTTCATACTAGTGAGTGGCGTGTTGGTAGCTAAATCAAAGTTTAGATATTGTTTGGTCTCTAAAAGTTTGATAGAAGAATAATCTATATTGAACGTGAGAGTATGGTTGCTCCAACCACGCCACGAAGAATCTAAAGCACCATACAAGCGTTTCTCTTTTGCAAAGTAATTGCTAAACATCCCAGGCCCAAATATAGATCGTATGTAAGTCGGATAGGGCGTTACATACATGTGATCTAAAGTGGTTTCGGTGAGCAACTCTCCCACTCGTAGATTTGATTGCAATATTGGGGAAAATTCAAATTTTTGTCTAGCCTCCACTGAATATTGTGTAGGCATAACCTGGGTACCACGTTGCATGGGTGGAAGATTATTTCCAAAACCAAATGGAAAGTTTTCCCCACGTTTCAAATACTGCGCAATTAAGAACGAATCTCGGTAGTTAATAGAAAAAAATTGCACTCTCAAGGGATCTTTCTTGGTTTGTTAAACCAGGAGCAAAAGATTCTGGTTGATGAGCCACGGCCAACGCATCTGGACCACTCTGCACTTTCCCTCCTTGGGTATTAAAGCCAGAGAAGTTTAGGCTTACATCCAACTTATCTTCTGTATTAGCATAGGATAAAACGCCGCCACCCCGGTAAGTATTAAAACGGCCATATTGCCCAAAAATCCGCTGACCTTCTTTGCGAGTAATGATATTGACGACACCCGTGTAAGCATTTTCGCCATACATGACTGCACCCGTTCCGCGGATCACTTCAACACGTTCGACTGCTTCAGTAGGCATTGACATAGCCGTATTAAATAAACCACTCGTAGTGTCCGTAATAGCAACACCATTCACGAGTACCTTTAGCTTCCCAGAACCAAGTTTACCAATTCCACGTACTAGCAAATCATTATTCTCAAAACTGGCCATTGACATTCCAGGTGTCGTGGCAAGGGCTTCTTTGACCGTGTGAAATCCTTGTACTTCCATATCATCACCTTTCAAAACGGTGACAATGCCTGGAACCCAATCGGCATTCATTCTGGTTTTGGTAGCGATTTCCGTGGTTTCTTCCATAACCGCCATTAGGTTATTTAATACCTCTAAATCCGTTTTTGCTGATTGGGTATCGGTTTGCCCCTGATCCGCATTGGCAAAAACAGAGAAAACTAAAAATGCGGTAAGCGTGCTTAAAATACTTACTTTCATTAGTCTAATTTAACCTAAGGTATACTAGTGCTTAAGATTTATTGTGTACCGATACCCTTAAAAATTGCAACCATTCTGAGGATACAAAGTGCAAGTACCGTTAGAGTTTTGGATCGGTATCCGGTACATACGCGCAAAACGACGCACCCGCTTCGTCTCGTTCATTACTGTGAGCGCAATGCTCGGGGTAGCCTTAGGGGTCATGGCACTTATCACGGTGCTTTCAGTCATGAGTGGTTTTGAGCAGGAATTGCGCAGCCGAATACTCGGGATGATTGCCCATGCAACCATCACAGGTTCTGGGGATTATTTAAGCAACTGGCAAACCATTGCAGACCAGATTGCTGAAAATCCCAAGATAGTTGCCTCCACACCCTATATAGAAAGCTCAGGCATGTTGGTCGAGGGCAGCACTGTATCGGGAGTGACCATTCGGGGGATTGTCCCAGAATCTGAAACGAGTATTTTGGCCAAGCGCATGAGATCAGGGCAGATCGATGATCTCTACCCGGGGGGGTTTGGCATCCTTTTGGGACGAGATTTGGCCATGCACCTCGGTGCTTATGTAGGAAGCAAAGTTACTCTGGCCATTCCAGAAATGACTTCTACCCCACTTGGGCCTATGCCTCGGTTCAAACGGTTCACCGTGGTTGGCATTTTTCAAGTGGGCATGTACGAATATGACAGTGCTTTGGCAGTGATTCACCTCCAGGATGCCGCGCGCTTGTTTCGCCTCAGTTCGGGAGAGGTTACTGGGCTCCGTTTGACTTTCCAATCCCCTGATGATGCGCCAGAAATCGCTAAACAACTGGCCACAGAGTTACCACCGACTGTCCGCATTGAAGATTGGAGCAAAACCCACGTGGCCTTTTTTCATGCCGTGCGAACGGAACAAATCATCATGTTTATCATCTTGACACTGATCGTGGCAGTGGCAGCTTTTAACATCGTGTCCACTCTGGTCATGACAGTAACTGAAAAAGAGCCTGACATTGCCATTTTACGTACATTAGGATTGAATCCTTCGGGGGTCATGCGTATCTTTTTGGTGCAAGGTACCCTAATTGGTTTTTTGGGGACCACTTTGGGAGTTATCGGAGGTATTTTGCTCACCACTTACTTAGGGCCTCTCGTTTCGTTCTTAGAACAGCTTTTCGGAGCACGCGTGCTCTCTCCTGATGTCTACTACATCACGAAGTTGCCTACTGACTTGCAATGGGAGTATGTCGTGCGGGCTTCTGCCATGGGTTTTTTCTTGTCTTCGTTAGCGACTTGGTTTCCAGCACGTCGCGCAAGCCACGTCCAACCTGCCGCGGCACTGCGTCATGTCTGACATTGCCTTGGAAGGACGAGGTTTAGCAAAAACTTTTTTTGAGGGTCCATTACCAGTAGAAGTTCTGCGCCACGTTGACCTTGTGATCCAACAAGGAGAACAAGTGGCCATTGTAGGTACCTCTGGTTCTGGCAAAAGCACGTTGTTACATCTGTTGGGAGGGCTGGATCTTCCCACTTCAGGAGAAGTCTGGGTAGCGGGTGGAAACATGGCGCAGCTAAGTGAGTCAGCACGCGGACGACTACGCAACCAAGCCCTTGGGTTTGTATATCAGTTTCACCACCTCCTTCCCGAGTTTACTGCCCTTGAAAACGTAGCCATGCCCCTGTTGATTCGCAGAATCCGATCTTCAGTGGCAATCGACCAAGCACGTACTTTATTAGGTCAAATCGGCTTAGAAAACCGCGTTCACCACAAACCGGGCGAGCTATCTGGCGGGGAGCGTCAGCGAGTAGCGGTGGCACGAGCACTGATTACTAAACCGCGTTGCGTTCTGGCCGATGAGCCCACAGGCAACCTTGACCAAGGGGCAGCCTCTCGGGTGTTTGATTTGTTGTTAGAACTTAATCAAGCGGTTGGAGCCAGTTTGGTGGTGGTGACCCATGACCTTGAGTTAGCTAGGCGAATGGATCGGATGCTAACGCTCGAAAAAGGGGAACTAAGAACACTTTCCTAAGTGAATTCAGAACAAGAACTTGACCAATTTTTGTGAATCGCTACAATGAGTGCCACGCGGGTGTAGTTCAATGGTAGAACCTCAGCTTCCCAAGCTGATGGCGTGGGTTCGATTCCCATCACCCGCTCCAAGAGGACTGTGATGCCTTCCATGCGATCTCTCGTACTCGTGGGTGCGATTCTAGTCACACCCGTTCAAGCACAACAACCACTCCCGATCATTGACCAGCTGACCTCTCCCTTTACAGATTCAGAGATTGGGGGATTGGGCTGTCTTACTGCCAGTGTGGCCACTGGTGGTTTTCTGGCCTACCTTATGGGTGGGATCGGACAGCTTACGTCTGGTTTCCAGGGGCCATTGCCAGCTCCTAGAGTCTTAGAAGGTGCGGCCGCTGCTTCTTTTATCTTTTCGAGTGTTTGTTACATTGGTGCTGCTTTAGCTCCAGTAGCAGTCATGACCTACACCTCGATTGTGGACCGAATTCCAGAAAATTTTTCAGTGTTCGGCAGTTTTTCCGACTCCAGCCCACCTGAAGGGGTGAGTCCGGAAAAACCTTTGGAGAAATCTTCTCCTTAAGGGGGAGTGGGACAAGTCTTAGAGCACCTATTCTGTGGTGTTGCTTGCCAAAAGCTCGCGTACAAGACACCGATGAAGTAAGCGTAGAAGTGGCCTTCGTGGAAATCAAAAAGCAGTGAGTTGAACAAAGAACCACTGGCTAACGTCAGGATGACGCCTTTGGCGATCGCGCTTTCCCTTCGGTCGGGTAAGCTGGCACTTATCCTCCACTGTTGAAGTAACATGTACAAAAAGACAGAAAGTCCGACGAGCCCGAGTTGAGTGCCAATTACGAAGTAGTCATTGTGGGGATTTACGGAAGGGTGCTCCCATTCCTTTATGTGCTTTTTATATTCTTTGCTAAAACTACCAGTGCCAGTACCGAGGACTGGATGTTCTGAAATGATTTCCAAGCTGTGTCTGTAAAACTCAATTCGCTGTCCTTGAGAAGTGTCTGTATCTCCAGTGTTATACTTTTCAATATTTTCCAAAACATTTAAAAATCTCGTACTAAACGCAAGAGAAAATTGAAATGCAAAAGTTCCAGTAAGCAAAATAAAAAGTACTGAGTAAATAATTCCTTTCCACTTGAATTGTTGGTAGAAAATGAGCATGGACATTGCCGAAAAAACTACCCAACCACTCCTCCCGGGGGTCAAAAACAATACATCTCCCACGGAAAGTGCTATCGTTGCTAACAATATCCAATAATCCCTACTGTTAGAACAGTACTTGACTTCTTGAATTAGCCAGTAAATAGTAAAAGAGATAAAAATGTTGTGTGTGATGTGTCCCCATTCATTCTCAGGTGCATAAAATCCTAAATTAGATGAATCTGCCCACCACCACACACAGGCATGCCAATAACGAGCAGCAACCATCATGAGCATGGTACCAATAAACCCAAATTCGCACCAACGCCTCCATTTTGAGTCTTGCATAAGAGTAATGAGAATAGCAATGAGAAAAAGTTTCCGATACTTTGCCCATACTGCCAATGCATCGCCCCAAGATTGTTCTCCGTGCAACATACCTAATCCAATCACAACCCAGAATGCTAATGCTGTTACCGCAACGGGGTTTCTGGATATAATCTTCCATTTTTTGGAAAAGTTATCAGGGTTAGTAAGTGCAAAAATCCAGCACAGAACAAGAAAACCAGAAGTGATACTAACTAATGGCGGTATGTGCAGAGCTACAGAAATACCCATTCCAAGAGCTAAGTAGCGCGCTGACTCGTCCAGTTTTTCAGACCTAGCAAAAGATAAAGGCATTTTTGTCTATCCACTAAATTTCATACTGAGTTATTAAAAATGAGCCTTCCCGGAGTATGCCCATATTGTCAAGGAAAGTTTCCTTTAGAACAAGCGTTAACTGATGTTGAGGCAAGAGAAGCCCTAATGGCAGCACTGTCAGGATGGCCAGAACCTTTCCCCAAAGTAATCGTGCATTACATTGCACTGCTTTCTCCCTTGGGAAAAAGCATGTCTTTTGACCGACTGACAAAAGTGCTTCGTGAATTGGTTGTTCTTATTTCTACTAAAGAACTCTCTCGAAAAGTCGGAAAACAACAGTTCATTCGAAAAATAACTCCTGAATTATGGGCAGAAGGAATGCAAGTGGCCTTAACCGCTCGGTCAGAAGGTCGTCTCGACTTACCATTAAGAAGTCATAAATGGTTAGAAGAAACAGTTTGGCGTCTTGCACAACGGCAAGGAGGAAAATCTCCCTACTTGGAAGATATTACCCAAAACGATATATTTCAAGAAGCGATTCCCGCCCGTCCTCGGAATCAAACTGAGAAAGCGTTACTCGCTCTTGAAGAGTTGAAAAACCAATGCAGAAAATCCTCTTCTCCCACTCAGGCAATCTTTGATCAAAAAACTCTTTTTTTAGAACGAGATGAGGATATCAATTAAAATCCGTTAACATTTTTTCTAAGTAATGAATGTTAGTACCTCCGGTCCCAAAGTTTTCGTCTTCTAAAATTTTTCGATGCAAAGGGATGTTAGTCTTGATTCCTTCGACGACGATTTCGGCAAGTGCATTTTTCATTCTAGCAATTGCTCGAGAACGATCTTCTCCGTGGGCAATTAGCTTTCCGACCAAAGAATCATAATAAGGGGGCACACGATACCCACTGTATAAATGAGAGTCTACGCGAATGCCAGGCCCACCGGGAGGGTGATATGCCGAGATTGTCCCGGGGGAGGGAATAAATCGTTCCGGGTCTTCTGCATTCACTCTACATTCAATTGCGTGGCCACGTAATACAATGTCTTCTTGCCGATAAGAAAGGGTTTCTCCCGAAGCAATGAGGATTTGCTCCCGGACAATGTCCACTCCTGTGACCATTTCTGTGACGGGATGTTCTACTTGGACACGAGTGTTCATTTCAATGAAGTAGAATTGCCCGTCTTGGTATAAAAACTCAAATGTGCCCGCACCTCGGTACCCCACTTCTCGACATGCCTGCACACATCGAGTACCAATCTTATTTCGCATTTTAACGGTAATGCCGGGGGCAGGAGATTCTTCGACTACTTTTTGATGTCTGCGTTGCATTGAGCAATCGCGTTCCCCGAGATGAATGGCATTTCCGTGGGTGTCAGAGAGCACTTGGAATTCTACGTGGCGTGGGTTTTCCAAATAGCGTTCTAAATAAACGGTAGAATTGCTAAACGCACTGGCTGCTTCGGCTTGCGTCAAGGCAATGTAGTTTAATAGGTTTTCAGGCGCGTGGACTACGCGCATCCCACGACCACCACCGCCACCGGCTGCTTTAATGATGAGGGGATATCCCACCTCCGCAGCAACTCGTAAATTTTCGTCGTCATCGTTTCCAAGAGGGCCATCGGAGCCCGGCACAGTAGGCACCCCAGCTCGTTTCATGGCCAAAATGGCCTGAACCTTATCCCCCATGAGTCGAATGTTGTCTGGACGCGGGCCAATGAAAACAAAACCGCTCTGTTCGACTCGTTCGGCAAAATCTGCATTTTCTGAGAGGAAACCATACCCGGGGTGAATGGCCGTGGCGTCCGTGACCTCTGCAGCACTAATCACCGCAGGGATGTTCAGGTAACTGGCATTGGCAGGAGGTGGACCGATGCAAACCGATTCATCCGCAAGTAAAACATGTTTTAGGTCTCGATCCGCGGTGGAATGCACGGCTACCGTGCGAATATCCATTTCGTGGCAAGCCCGCAAAATGCGCAGGGCAATCTCCCCACGGTTGGCAATGACGACTTTGGTAATCATAATCAATTACTCAACAGCAAACAGAGATTGACCGTACTCTACTGGTTCCCCATTTTCTACGAGGATGGACTTGATCACACCAGACTGATCTGATTCGATCTGGTTTAGCATTTTCATTGCTTCGATGATGCACAATGTGTCACCTACCTTGACACGTTGTCCCACTTCCACAAAGGGTTTTGCATTGGGAGAAGGAGCACGGTAAAACGTTCCAACCATTGGTGAGGTTACGAATCGTCCAGACTGAAGAGGCACTTCTAATGGAACGTTTGATTTTGGTGGCGCGGATAATTGTGCTACAGGAGATGACGGCATCAGAACAGTGGGTACTTGACCACGTTGGATGCGTATAGTCTCTTCTCCTGTTTGGATCTCAATCTCAGTAATGTCGGATCCACTAACAAGCTCAATGAGCTTTTTGATGTTTCGAATATCCATGGAATCTAGTTCAGGTTCGGGTCACCGTCTAGGTATTTCAAGGCAGCGGCGAGGGCCAATTCATAGCCATAGACACCCAAACCAGAAACAACTCCAACGGCAACGTCAGAAAAATAGGAATGGCGACGAAACGACTCCCGAGCGTGTACATTAGAAATATGTACTTCAATAAAGGGAATTGAGACGGCCAAGAGTGCGTCGCGCAAAGCAACGCTCGTGTGAGTGTACGCAGCCGGATTGATTAGAATAAAATCTACCGACTCCGATCGCGCAGCGTGAATCCGGTCAATTAAAGCGTGTTCCGCGTTGCTCTGAAAACTGTTTAGGAAGTGTCCTGCTACCTCAGCAAGGCCAGACAATCGCCCGTCTACTTCGGAAAGCATAGTCGTACCATACTTCTTAGGTTCGCGAGAACCCAGGAGGTTCAGATTTGGACCATGTATCACCAAAAATCGTGCCACGTAGGGTCTTTCCTTTCCCTAAAATGGGAATTATCTCAAAAATTGGAGATTTTGTCCAGAGGAGTTTATGGAATACTTGATAGGCATTACAAGCATTTTCCTGCTGACTTCAGTGCTGGCGAGTGAACCTTCTAGTTCTCCGAAACAGAAAAACCAGGAGATTTCAGAGCCGAAGATCGAAAATTTTGATTTTTCAAAACAGAGGATTTGGGAGATTCCTGGACGACCTATTACCTGGGTTCTCATTCGAGAAAAGAAGGATGATATTTTTCATATTGAGGTTATTTTCCGCGGCAAATCAAAACCAAGCTGGAATATTAAACGTTTGCGCCCACATCTGGCCATTACACCTCTTGCCCTTCAAAAGAGTGTGATCCGTCCTTTGCCTGAAGGGGATGTCTATCCGGAGAGTTTTGATTCTGGCTATGCTGCTTGGAAAGCTCTGATAGGAGAGAAACCAGTTTGCCAGACTACCGTCATGAACTGTATCAAAAATTAGTTAAAATCTGTGTATACTCTAGGTGCTCCTGTTACTTAACAGAGGAACTCAGAACATGGGAATCGGTGGATTGCACATTTGGCATTTGCTTGTCTTACTCTTGATTGTTATTTTGTTATTTGGAACTAATAAATTGCGTGGTATTGGTGCAGATCTTGGAAACGTCATTCGTGGTTTTCGGAGCTCAATACGAGAAGGAGAAGGCACGAGCAAAAAAGCGAAAACAGAGGAACCCCCGGCGTCGGCACCCACTGAAGAAGGTCGAGTAATTGACGGTCAGTCTTCTCGGGATGCTCCAAAATCGTAGATTGGAAGGCGCGCCATGTTTGAAATCGGTTTTTGGGAGTTAGTAGTCGTGGGGATTGTGACCCTCTTGGTCGTTGGACCAGAGGAACTCCCGGGTTTAGCTCGCACTGCAGGTGCGTGGATAGGCAAGGCGCGTTATTTTTTGAGTGGAATAAAGGCAGAGATTGAACAAGAGCTCAAAACAGATGAGCTAAAACGTTTGGTTGAGGAGCAAACTAACGTTTCTGACATCCATGAACTGATTGAGGAAGCGCGGGAAGCCTTGAATATCGATCCAGAGTTCCACACCGCGGATGAAAAGACCCCAACTCAGGAGGCACGACCTGATGTCGTCTCCCAGCGGTAAGGAACAACCTTTTCTTTCACATCTGATCGAGTTGCGATCGCGACTCCTAAGGATGCTTTTAGCGGTTCTATTGGCCACGTTGGCAATGCTTCCTTTTGCCAATCCTTTGTACACTTGGATTGCCCAACCTCTCATGCAGTTATTGCCTCCCGGGTCGAGTATGATTGCAACCGAGGTGGCAGCACCTTTCATGGTGCCATTCAAACTCACTTTAGTGTTGTCAGTCTTTTTGGTCATGCCCTACCTCCTTTATGAAGTATGGGCTTTTGTAGCTCCGGGTCTTTACCGGCATGAACGTGGTCTTGTCTTACCTTTAGTGGTCTCCAGTGCCTTTTTATACTACTTAGGCATGGCGTTTGCTTACTTTTTAGTATTTCCAATCGTGTTCGGTTTTTTTGTGACCACTGCCCCTCAGGGCGTTGCGGTCATGACCGACATCAATAAATATCTGGATTTTGTGTTTACTCTGTTTTTTTCTTTTGGTATTGCTTTTGAGGTACCCGTAGCTACAGTGCTTTTGGTCTGGACTGGAGTAGTCCATCCTGATGACCTCGCAGGCAAACGTTCATACATCATCGTGGCAGCTTTTACCATTGGTATGATCTTAACGCCTCCGGATGTTCTCTCCCAAACCATGTTGGCATTGCCCATGTGGTGCCTGTTTGAACTTGGTTTGTATGCCTCTCGTTGGTTATTGCGTAGGAAAGCGGCATCGGCCATAAAAGTAGAAAACCCCGAAGAAAGAGAAGCTGATTTAGAAACACAACTAGAGCAAGCCATGGCAGAAGAAGCAAAAATGAAACGTTTTACGCGAGAAGGTGCCGATCAGGAACTGAAACTACTCGGAAAGCAGGGTCCTGATGGAGTCTGAAACCCTACGCCCACTATTTCAGTGGATCTCAGCACACCCGGGTTGGGCAGATCTAATCGTCTTCTTAACCGCCATGCTTGAATCATTGGCCTTCGTCGGGGTGGCCTTCCCCGGCGTGGCCATGATGCTCGGTTTTGGGGCATTGATCTCCAACGGCACCATACTATTTTGGCCTACGCTCTTTTGGGCGATTACAGGTGCCATTGTCGGAGATGGCATTAGCTTTTGGATTGGACACCACTTTCGAGATTCATTGCACTTGATACGGCCTTTTTCTACCCATCCCGAACTGTTAGAAAAAGGAGTTGTTTTTTTTCACCGTTATGGCGCGATTAGTGTTTTGCTTGGACGTTTTGTTGGACCGATTCGTCCCATTATTCCCGTGGTGGCAGGCATGTTAGGCATGGAAACTGGGCGTTTCCTAGTGGTCAACATCCTCTCAGCATTGGCTTGGGGGCCTGCGTACCTTTTGCCTGGGATGGCGATTGGGTCATCTTTTAACTGGCCTTGGCATTGGTAACACGGAAATAACTCGATGACACATCACCACGACCGTGGTCATGGTGGACACTCACACGGTGACGTCCATTGCCAACATGGTGATCCAAGTAATCATAGCCGTACCTTTACCATCTTCTTAAATACAGCTTTTGTTGTGGTCGAGTTTTCCTATGGATTCATTGCCAACTCAACCATGTTGATGGCTGATGCCGGACACAACCTCTCCGATGTACTGGGTTTACTGCTGTCATGGTGAGCAACAGAGCGAGACAAGGATGTCGAGTGACCCCGCAAGCCATGGAGGAGCGGGTGACCAGCATTATCGGTCACAGAGGAATCGGCTCTAGGAGTGCGATT
>CAUYTX010000473.1:0-10941 GCA_963575665.1 Gammaproteobacteria bacterium
GTAGAGAGAGCGTCATGGATGACGGGCGACTGCGCACTCGGATCGGACTCCAATCTGAGTCTTTTCCAGACCATCCGGGTACTGGGATTTGGGAGGCTACTTGGTGGTCTATCTCCACTATTATCAGTGGTGGATGTGAGAATAAGGCACCCATTGGGGTGGCAGGTCGCCTAATTGCCGTGGTGTGGATGCTCGGCGGTATTGGTCTTACTTCTTGCATTACCGCAACACTTGCCTCGGCAATGATCAATACACTAGTCAGTGATATTCATGGTATTTCCGATCTCAAAGGTCAAACGATTGCCACTGTCACTGGTAGTTCTACGGAGACTTTTTTAAAAACTCAAGGATTCACCCCAAAGGGAGCGATCGATTTAAATGGTGCAATAGAGCGGTTGCTCACAGGGGGAGCCAAAGCAGTTGTTTATGACGGCCCGATGCTACGTTACTATCTCTCAAACCATGCAGAATCACCCCTCCAGGTCAGCGGTGACCTGTTTGAAAAACAAAACTACGGATTTGCTCTGCAGCTTTCTAGTCCACTACGTAAGCATATATAGCAAAGCCAGCCTAGAATGATCACCCAAGTAGGCATCGTGCTTAATCAAGTCTGGATTTGGAGATGCTCTCACGAGCTGCTTCATAATCATCTTATGTCGGCTTTGCTATATCTCATCATCTTCTTCCTATCATGTTCTTGATCTTTGTAACCATTCTACTATAGCTTTGCTATAAATGAAGCATGATTAAAACTTCAGATTGAAGGTTACCGCGATGAGTTGGAGAAAAAATGGTTCACGGCTGGGCACACGGAGTAATACCGAATACAATTTTCGCTCACTAGGAATTCTTATGAAGATGATTACGGCAATTATCAAACCCTTCAGGCTAGACGAAGTACGCCGAGAATTAGGCGAAGTTGGTATTCGAGGGATGACCATCACAGAAGTAAAGGGATTTGGTCGTCAAAAAGGCCACACCGAGCTTTACCGTGGTGCAGAGTACGTAGTCGATTTTCTGCCAAAGGTAAAACTGGAATTTGCGGTTAACGACCAGGATGTAGAAAAGTCTTTAGAAGTAGTTATCAAAGCAGCGAATACTGGTAAACTGGGCGACGGAAAAATCTTTGTCACCTCTTTAGAACAAGTAATTCGCATACGCACTGGCGAAACTGGTTTGGATGCTATTTAATCTTCACATGAGACTTCTTACAACATGAACGTCCTTAAAAAAGTTCAACTGGTAGTCATGTTTTTTCTTTTCTTAACGCTGCCCACTGCAAGTTTTGCCGGTGGATTGAATGAAGCCAACACGGCATGGGTACTGACCTCTACTGCGTTGGTGTTGTTCATGACCATTCCGGGGCTTTCCCTTTTTTATGCCGGTCTAGTCCGTACTAAAAACGTCCTTTCTGTACTCATGCAATGTTTTGCAATTACCTGCGTAGCCTCGATTTTTTGGTTTATCGCTGGTTACAGCTTGGCTTTTTCTGCGGGTAGCTCTTACCTAAATGGTTTTATTGGAGGATTAGGCAAAACTTTGCTTTCTGGAGTAAACAAAACTTCTGTGGTCTCTAGCATCCCAGAATCTGTATTTGTCATGTTTCAAATGACCTTTGCCGTCATTACCCCAGCTTTAGTGATTGGTGCTTTTGCCGAACGTGTCAGATTTAGTGCCGTGTTATTGTTTACGGTCTTGTGGTTGTTGATTGTGTACGTACCCGTCTGCCATTGGGTTTGGGGTAGCGGTTGGTTGGCAGAATTGGGAACACTCGATTTTGCAGGCGGCATCGTAGTACATATCACGGCTGGGATCGCTGCGCTAGTTTGCGCAAAAGTCATTGGGGTCCGCAAAGGGTTTCCTACGACCGCCATGGCGCCACATAACCTGACAATGACCGTTGCCGGTGCAGGTATGTTGTGGGTAGGCTGGTTTGGTTTTAACGCGGGAAGTGCTTTGACTGCTGATGCTGACGCAGGCACGGCCATGCTCATTACTCATTTATCTGCTGCCATGGGTGCACTCACCTGGATGACCATGGAATGGTTGAAGTTCGGAAAACCTTCCGTTCTTGGCATCGTGACTGGCATGGTAGCTGGACTTGGCACAATTACCCCCGCTTCCGGTTTCGTTGGCCCTGCCGGCGCACTTGTCATTGGATTGTGTGCTGGTTATGTGTGTTTCAACGCAACGCAATATCTCAAGAAAACCTTGAAAATAGATGATTCCTTAGACGTATTTCCTGTGCATGGCGTTGGCGGTATTTTAGGCACTTTTTTCACTGGTATTTTTGTTTCATCAGACTTAGGACTATTTAGTGGCAATGGTTACAAAGCAGGGATGACCATGGCTACCCAGATTGGTGCGCAGCTCGCAGGCATAGGTGCGACCGTAATCTACACAGCGATTTCGACATTTTTGATTTTGCGATTAGTAGATGTACTTACTGGTCTACGTGTGACCTCAGATGAAGAAATCGAAGGTCTTGATGTAGTCCTACACGACGAGACTGGCTATAGTATGTAGTCCTTTAGAGTGCGACTCGGGTATATGTTCGAGTCACACTTAAACTTAACGAGGGTTAACTTATGTTTTTATCTTTATTGCCACCGCAATATCAGTGGTACATCAAACAGGCTATCTTTTTGGTCATGGTAGGTGGTGCCGTTGCCTTATGGGAATATGAACCCAAAATACTGATTGGCATCATGGCTACCGCTTTAGCTCTGTTTGTTTTCAAAAAACGGTGGGAGGCTTTGATATTTTTAGGAGGAATCGCTGCTGTTGTTGGCCTTTTCATGATCAAACCCCTTATTGGTTTGATTGGTGCCTTTGCTTTTGTAGTGATTCATTACGCTCTAAATTGAGGGCTGATATTCCCTTAGCAAATTTTTAAGAGTTTCCAAAGATCATCCACTCGTTTCTTGACCTCTACACTCATTTGAATGGGGTGTCCCCACGTGCGGGAGGTCTCCCCTTTCCACTTATTGGTAGCATCAAAACCAATTTTAGAGCCAAGGCCAGAAACTGGAGAAGCGAAGTCTAAGTAGTCAATGGGCGTATTTTCTAGGATAGTCGTATCTCTGGCAGGGTCCATGCGGGTGGTCATAGCCCAAATGACATCCTGCCAATCTCGCACGTTGATGTCTTCATCAGTGACTACGATGAATTTAGTGTACATAAATTGGCGCAAAAACGACCAAATGCCAAGCATGATACGCTTGGCATGGCCGGGGTATTGTTTCCGAATGGAAACACAAGCCCAACGGTAAGAACATCCTTCCGGAGGTAGATAAAAATCTACAATTTCAGGAAATTGTTTTTGAAGCAAAGGGACAAAAACTTCATTGAGGGCTACTCCGAGGATGGCAGGTTCATCTGGAGGCCTACCAGTATAAGTGCTATGGTAGATTGGGTTATTGCGATGGGTAATACAATCAATCGTAAGTACTGGAAAAGTATCCACTTCGTTGTAATAACCAGTGTGATCTCCAAAGGGCCCTTCTGGTGCGGTGTCCCCAGGTACGATGTGTCCCTCTAGCACGAATTCAGCAGTGGCGGGTACTTGTAGATCTGAAGTTTTGCAAGCCACTAATTCTGTCTTGGTACCCCGAAGCAAACCAGCGAAAGCATATTCTGAGAGTGTATCTGGAATGGGGGTCACTGCGGCTAAAAGTGTTGCAGGATCAGCCCCTAACACTACGGCAACTGGGAAGGGTTTTCCAGGATGGGCTTGGTTCCATTCCTGAAAATCTAACGCACCTCCCCGATGTGATAACCAACGCAGAATCACGCGATTTTTCCCTATCACCTGTTGGCGGTAAATCCCGAGATTCTGACGAAGCTTACGGGGCCCGCGAGTCACGACAAGACCCCACGTGATTAGGGGAGCTACATCCCCTGGCCAACAAGTTTGAATTGGCAGACGAGAAAGATCCACTTCATTGCCGCGCCACACATTTTCCTGACAAAGCCCTTGTTTGAGCACTTGCGGATTCATGTGTAAGACTTGCTTAAAAAATGGAAGTTTGTTGAGCGCGTCCCGAAAACCTTTAGGAGGTTCTGGTTCTTTGAGGAAAGCGAGTAGCTTGCCTACCTCTCGGAGAGATTCCACAGAATCCTGACCCATACCGAGGGCAACCCGACGTGTAGTGCCGAAGAGGTTCCCTAGCACTGGAATCTTATGCCCTACGGGATTTTCGAAAAGCAAAGCAGGTCCACCAACCCGCAGAGTTCGATCGCAAACCTCAGTCATTTCTAGGTTCGGATCTACTGCTATTCGAATTCGTTGCAACTCTCCTAGGGATTCTAGTTTTGCAATGAAATCTCGTAGATCACGAAACTGGATCACAATCGCCCATCCACCTGATCCGCCGGCAAGACATATTTCACGTCGAAACAAACAGCACCAGGTTTTCCAAAAGCACGGATACCAGTGGCACCGAGTACGCGAAATTGCTCATGTGCGACGGCGATCAAAACAGCATCATATTTTCCCGTTTCGGGAGTTTTGATTAAAGACAATCCATATTCGTGTCTAGCTTCTTCGGGATCCACCCAAGGATCATAGACATCCACGCAGGCATGATATTCCCGAAGATCACGAATGATGTCGACAACTCGGGTATTTCTCAAATCAGGACAATTTTCTTTGAAAGCGAAGCCCAACACTAAGATCCGAGAATCTACTACTTGGATGCGCTGTTGGGTCATGAGCTTGATCAGTCGCTCAGAAACGTAGCTTCCCATGTTATCGTTAATTCTTCGGCCAGCGAGGATGATTTCGGGGTGATATCCGATCTCCTGAGCTTTATGAGTCAGATAATAAGGGTCTACACCAATGCAATGTCCTCCGACCAACCCGGGTTTAAAAGGCAAAAAATTCCATTTGGTGCCAGCAGCTTTCAACACTTCTTCAGTGTCAATTCCGAGGCGGTGAAAAATGAGTGCTAATTCATTGATTAGGGCTATGTTGACATCGCGTTGAGTGTTCTCAATAACCTTGGCAGCTTCGGCTACTCGAATACTGCTGGCTAAGTAGGTACCCGCCCGAATGACACGACGATAAACAGCGTCTACATAGCCCGCGCAAGCAGGTGTTGATCCCGAAGTCACTTTTAAGATTGAGGTAACTCGATGTTCTTTATCTCCCGGATTGACACGTTCTGGACTGTATCCCGCGAAGAAATCCACGTTAAAACGAAGACCGGACAAACGTTCTAAAATAGGTACACAAATGTCTTCAGTAACCCCTGGATACACTGTGGACTCATATACTACGACATCTCCTTTTTTGAGCAGAGGTCCTAGAGTAGCACTTGCCTTTTCCAACGGAGTGAGGTCGGGGCGTTTGTACTGGTCAATCGGCGTGGGTACTGCCACTACAAAAAAATTGCAGGACACAAGGTCAGTGACACGATCTGTGTAGGTCAACCGAACTGCTTGGCCTAACTCTTCAGGAGATACCTCCAGAGTATGATCCTGACCAGAGCTTAATTCTGCAACACGAGCAGAATGAATATCAAACCCAACCGTTTCAAAAAATTTTCCAAATTCCACTGCCAACGGCAAACCCACGTATCCAAGGCCGATCACACCAATTCGGGTTTGTTCTACGTTGAACATGGTTTTTCCTAATTCTGTTTGACTGGGCGACCAATGGCGTGATACGTGAAACCCTCTAATGTAAGTTTGTTCGGATCGTAGAGGTTACGACCATCAAAAATAACCGGTTCTGAAAGAAGTGAACGAATGCGTCCAAAATCGGGACTTCGAAAAACGTTCCATTCGGTTACCACGGCCAAAGCATCCGATCCTTCCAAAGCCGCATAAGGTGTCTTGCAGAGCACGAGATCGGAACGTTCCCCATAAACCCTAAGTGCTTCTGCAGAGGCTTCTGGATCATAAGCTTGTACTCGCGCACCACTGGCCCAGAGGTCTTCTATGAGAGCGCGGCTTGGTGCTTCTCTCATATCATCCGTTCCCGGTTTGAAAGCCAAGCCCCACAAAGCAATGACCCGACCTTCTAAACGTCCTTCAAAATGTCTTTGGATTTTTTGGAATAAAACCTTTTTTTGCCGCGCATTAACAGACTCTACCGCACGTAATAACTCAGCGGTATAACCCGCTTTTTGCGCAGTGCGTTCCAGTGCTTGGACATCTTTTGGAAAGCAAGAACCACCGTAGCCACACCCAGGATAGATAAAATGATAACCAATTCTCGGATCAGAACCAATTCCTACACGAACTTTTTCAATATCAGCACCAAGCCGTTCTGCAAGGTTGGCTAATTCATTCATAAAACTAATCTTTGTAGCTAATAGTGCGTTTGCTGCGTACTTTGTTAGTTCTGCGGACCGTATATCCATTGCTATCAAACGATCATGATTGCGGTTAAAAGGGGCATACAGTGCACGCAATAACTCAATCGTTCTAGGATTATCAGCACCTATCACAATTCGATCTGGTTTCATAAAATCATCAATCGCAGCACCTTCTTTGAGAAATTCTGGATTAGAAACCACATCAAATTCTAGATTTGTCTGTCTTTTAGAAAGTGTTTCCAGTAATACTGCACGCACTTGGTCCGCCGTACCTACTGGTACTGTGGATTTATCGATGACAACTCGGTATCCTTGCATGTATGCTCCGATGCTTTTGGCCACCGCAAGAACGTATTGTAGATCTGCAGAACCATCTTCATCGGGAGGCGTACCTACTGCGATAAATTGAAAAAGTCCGTGGGTAACCCCTGCCGCAGCGTCTGTGGTGAAGGAGAGACGACCTGATTCAAGGTTCTTTTTTAGAAGCGCATCTAGTCCTGGTTCGTAAATAGGTGATTCACCACGTTGCAGCTTAGCAACTTTGTTCTCATCTACATCCACACCGAGTACTTCGTTGCCTACTTCCGCTAAGCATGCCGCAGTGACGAGGCCTACGTATCCTACGCCAAAGATGGTAACTTTCACTTTCTCTCCACCCCATTTTAATCGAAAGAAGATTTTAGCATGAGTAAACGACTTCTCCAGTCCACCTTCACTGTTGGGGGCATGACCTTGATCTCTCGGATCTTGGGATTTCTCCGGGATATGGTGGTCGCCCGATACTTTGGTGCAGGCAACGGTGCGGATGCCTTTTTCGTTGCGTTTAGGATTCCAAACTTTTTACGTCGCATGTTCGCAGAAGGTTCTTTTTCTCAAGCATTTGTACCGATCCTATCGGAATATAAAACCCAACGAGGCCATCAAGAAGTAAGGCAATTAGTAGCCAATACTTCTGGAGCTTTAGGCATTGTCGTGCTCGCAGTCACCATTTTTGGGGTGTTGGCAGCTTCGCTTTTAGTGTGGGTATTTGCGCCAGGGTTCACCAGAGAACCCGCCCGCTATGCTCTCACTGTAGAAATGTTACGTATTACATTTCCTTATTTGTTTTTTATCTCTCTAGCAGCTTTGGCAGGAGGGGTGCTTAATACGTATGAACGGTTTGGAGTACCGGCGTTCACTCCTGTCTTTCTAAATATAGCCATGATTGCTGGTGCACTTTGGCTCGCACCTCATATGGAGCACCCTGTCGTGGGGTTGGCTTGGGGAGTCACGTTAGGAGGCGCACTTCAACTGTTAGTGCAGCTACCCTCTATCTTTCGATTAGGTCTATTGACCTTACCTCGTCCTAATTTTCGAGATTCTGGGGTACGTCGTATCCTAAAATTGATGGGTCCCACTTTGTTCGGTTCTTCCGTAGCCCAAGTCAACCTACTTTTTGACACTTTAATTGCTTCTTTCTTAGCAGCTGGTAGCGTTTCTTGGCTTTACTATTCCGATCGGCTGCTTGAGTTTCCACTGGGAGTGTTTGGCATCGCCATTGCAACCGTCATCTTACCTAAACTCTCCGAGGATAATGCCGTTCAGGACGTAGAGGGATTTAGCAAAACTTTAGATTGGGCATTGCGTTTAGTCATGCTGATTGGGATACCCGCGGGGTTGGGGCTCGGGCTATTGGCGGGGCCACTTTTAGCTACCTTATTTCAATATGGCGAGTTTGGAGCAGAAGACACCCGAATGGCTGCTCGAAGCCTCATGGCTTTTTCTTTTGGTCTGCCTGCTTTTATTTTGATTAAGGTCTTAGTACCTGGTTTTTATGCCCGTCAAGATACGAAAACGCCGGTTCGAATTGGAATTGGATCTATGTTGGCCAACATGGTTCTGAATGTCTTATTGATGGTGCCATTGGCTCATGCTGGGCTAGCGACGGCTACTACCCTCTCGGCTTACCTAAACGCAGGCTTACTCTATAGAACACTGCGTCGTCTAGGCGTGTACCATCCTTTGCCCGGGTGGAAGACTTTTTTCATTCGTTTAACACTGGCCAATCTAGCATTGGGAATAATTTTGTGGTTTGGCGTGGGCAATTTAGAATCTTGGCTTTCTTGGAAAGCTGGGACCCGGATTTGGCACTTACTCGTTTGGGTCACAGCTGCTATTGGAAGCTACTTTTTATTACTCGCTATCCTTAAAATCAACGTGCGAGCAGTGCTAGTGGGTAGAAACTAAGGAATATTTTTGGAGTCCGATCCGAGTGCGTAGTCGATCGTCATCCATGACGCTCTCTACGCACGTAAAATCGGTTCACGGTTGGCAGACGCCAGCATTTCGGGGGATTGCTAGACGATTATAGTTATAAAATAATAAGCTATGAAACCTTTCTAATAAACCTGAGTTCGACGTAAGAAAAAAGGCTAACTCACTGTATTTATTTGATTTATAGCAATCCTAGAAAGAAGGTTTCAAACATTTTGGATACCTAAGTTTGAATAAGTGCTGTGTAGGTAAGCACAATACTAGAGTGTTTTAGTAAGAACATAATAAAAAATAACTGATACAATAACTTACATTATTTCTTACGTCGAACTCAGGTTAATCAAGTCCAGATTTGGAGAAGTTTTCACGAGCTTTTTCATGATCACCTTGCGTCGGTTTTGCTATATGGCTTGCTGTTGACAGGAACCGAAATAAAGTGGTTGATATTGAAATAAGCAAAAATCGTAATCTTGCAGCTTATTTACCTTTAGCAGAGAGATTAAAAAGTACGAAATCAAATACTTATGCACGGACGGTTATGATGTTTATAAAAAGATTATTTTGTCAAAACACTACACAACGACCAAGGCAGAAACCTCATTAGTTGAATCAAAGAATGCACTTTTGCGTCATTATCTAGCGCGGTTTCATCGTAAAACTAAACGATATTCTAAGGCCATAGACATGATTAAGCACAGTACCATCCTACTATTTCAAAAAGATATTTTAAAATCTATGTTTGTTTAGCAATCCCTCCCTGTCAAGTTCCGTAGTATTTTTTCGCGTTTTCCGTTAGAATAGGAACACATGCATTATGGTTCACGATCCCATGCCTACTAGCATCGAGCAACGTGGAAAGTATTCAGAACTCTCTCCCGCGAAGTTATCGGAAAGTGAAGCACAATTAGTCTCTTTAGACGCGCTTGATCGTTTTGCTAAAACTTTTGAGGCGAGTGCACGGCGTTGGGAACTCGTAGTGTACCCTTCCTTGTTCGCTTTCGTCATTCTGGCAGCTTATGGATTCTTCCTAATCTACAGTCTTGCCAATGACGTAGCGGTGCTAGCGCGTTCGGTTGATACCCAAATGGGAGAAAACATGGCCAGCATGTCTAGTAACATCAAAAATTTAGCAATGAACATCGAACACATGTCTGTCAATCTTAACTCAATGAGCGAAAATCTTCGCACCATGACGGGTGACGTACACAACCTAGCCATGCAAGTGGGAAGCATTGCCAACGATACGAGACAAATGAAACCTATTGCGGATCAGATTTCGGGCATTGGGCGATCCGTGAATGCTTTAGCAGTCGCGGTTCCACACATGCAACGGGATATGTCTATGATGAACCAGAGTATCTCCCGTCCCCTTTCCTTCATGAATGGTTTTGCACCCTGGTAAGTAATGAGGGTTTAGGAGAAGTGCAGGATCGTAGCCAACGCGTATAGATTACATCTGCAATTAAATGTAAATTCTTAATTTTGGTACGTAAACCAGCGATGATTTCAGTCTTACTTTGAATACTTTTTGTAGGTACTGCAATTTCAGAAGTGCTGTCTTTTGTCCAATGATGCACCAATTCTTCGGTCATTTCGACATGACACTGCAGCGCAAGTGTGTTGCCAATTGCAAAACCTTGATTTTGGCAATGTGGACTAGACAAAAGGTGTGTAGCTCCTAGGGGAATTGAAAAAGTCTCCCCATGCCAATGAAATACTTCAAAAATCTTAGGTAAGCCCTGAAACCAATCTTTGGCAGCTAAATTATCTTCTTGGGTGACGGGAAACCAACCAATCTCACAAACCGGATTCTGGACAACCATGCCACCTAATGCTTTAGCGATGAGTTGCCCACCGAGGCAATGTCCAAGCACTGGTATGCCCATTGTGTGAGCTAATTGAATCAAGGAAATTTCTTGTGCTATCCAAGGCAGTGAGTCATTTACACTCATTGGACCACCCATGAAAACCAACGCCGAAACACTACCTAAGTGATTAGGAATAGGCGTGCCTTTATTAACTTCAATGAAATGCCATGGTACTTCCATCCGTTGAAACACTTCGGACAAATACCCCGGTCCTTCTGATGGCCAATGCTGGAAAACTAAAATAGGCTCCACAGTTACTTGTACCTTTGCTTGGAAGTCTGATTTGAGTGAACAATAGCAGGAGTGTAGCTAAAATTACGTAAAAAGATTATGGCTAGAATAGCGTAAAATTATATTTTTTCCCTGATCCTAGAGCGTTTTTCAATTAAGTTGATGATGATAATATAGTATAGTAGGGTAAGAGTATAGTTGAACTGACAGATAGGGGTAAGATGGCAAGATCGTATTCACAGGATTTAAGGGAAAGAGTCAAGCAA
>CAUYTX010000474.1:0-10824 GCA_963575665.1 Gammaproteobacteria bacterium
AAAGAAAACTTTCATAAAAATCAATGACTTGTATTTCCAACTGCGTAACTCCTACTATTATAAGTCAACATAAAATTTGGTAGATTGACTTAACAAGTATACCGTGTTACAATTAGAAAGTAAATTTTTGAAATCTGGGGGCTCTCGTGTCAAATCTGGGGGCTCTCATGTTGAAGAAGGCAGCGGTCGTTTCCTCTCTTGCCGCGTTGTTTGTAAATCCAGCGCAGGCTGATTCTGCAAAGTTGGTCAACCCGGCCAATGGTCATATTTACCAACGTTTTGATACTGCCATGGATTGGTACACGGCAAAAGATGCTTGTGCTGGTTTGGGTGGGCACTTGGCTACTATCACTAGTCAAGCAGAGAATAATTGGATTCAGTCCAACTTTGGCAACGAAGTTTGGTTAGGGGGCACAGATGAAGCCCAAGAAGGAACTTGGAAGTGGATTACTGGGGAAGAATGGAATTACACGAATTGGACGCCTGGAGAACCAGATAACTACTGTGGTGGAGGTCCTCTAATAATGAACTTCCCGGGTGCACCTCCTGGGGCATGGAGTGACTATCCCAATGGTTATGGTTGTGGCTATCCTCCTCTAACTTACCTCTGTGAATGGGAAGGAAACCAATACCTAGATGTGACTATGATCCCAGATGTGAGTGGAGATGGTGTCCAAGACCAGGCCGTACTATCAAGCGATTCTGGGAAGTATTACCTACGGACGATCAACACAATCACGGGCAAGCAACTAAAACAGGTGACGTTGGGTGCCGTGGCCGATATTCAGGCCATTGCGTTGACCTTTGTGGACAACAGGATTTCGGTGCTCATCACGAAATTTACGGGCGGTAGTGTCCTGCAATTACGCGAAAAAGTGTCTTTGGCAGTTCAAAAAACGATTACTTTGCCGAAGTAAGAGTTGGACTAGGCCTGCCAAGGAGGGTGGGTCGCACTTTTTTAGAGATTCAGAACACGGCTCGCCACGTATTCCGGCGTCAACCCCGACAGGCATTCTATTTGAGTTTGGCAAACTGGATCACGTTGGTACCCAACATAACAAGGAGCCATTTTACGAGGGCACAAACCTGGATTCGAAATGGCAATGGCACGGTCTCCCACCAACCTTGCTTTGGGGTCTGTACTCCCGAAAAGCGCGATTACCGTAGTATCCAGCCCTAAACCCACGTGCATAAGGCCACTGTCACAGCATATCAAAAGTTTGGATTTGCTAATTACGAAAGCAGTCTCCGCTAGAGTCAACTTACCTGCTAGATCCACGGGTATGGCTTTTATCCCTTTTAAGATTTCCCCTATTGGTTGTCGTTCTGCTGCACTACCAACTAAAACAAAGGAAAGCTCTGGAGAAGCCACGGTTAGGAGTTCTATCAATTTTTTCCAGTGTGGCAATGGCCAACGGCGTGTTTGTGCTACAGCCCAGGGAGCTATGACTAAAAACGGACTACTAGGTACCCATGTTTCTATAATTCTGGGCGGTAAACGTTGTAGCACCTCATTGGAACTCGACAGGGAAGTCGAGTGACCCCGCAAGCCATGGAGGAACGGGTGACCGGTCTCATCGGTCACAGAGGAATGGGATCTAGGAGACGTACCGATTCCGATAGCCAGGTCGGGCGTTGGGCAGCAGATTTCGGAGCCGTCCGATCCGAGAAAGCGGTTTGCAATTCTCAAAAAACCGGTTATCACAGCCCCAGGTCTCTGGTGTACCTTAACATCAGCTATGGGCGGTAGGCCCGGAAGTAATGCGCGTGTGTACGGGCGATAACCACCAAGCATCGGCAGTGAAGTCACTTCCGAAATGCTGGCGTCCGAACCGTGAACCGATTTTACGTGCGTAGAGAGAGCGTCATGGATGACATTCGACTGCGCACTCGGATCGGACTCTAATGTAGTTTCTATCCCCCAAGCGGATTTTGCTAAGTGGCGTGCTGCGGAAAGAGGCAGATCAACATAGTGTTGGACTTGTACTTTTTTTACAGAATTCGAAACAGTATCTAACCAAGTCTCAAGATCTAAAGAAAACACTCCAGGCGGGAGAACCCCTGACCAACGCAGAAGAAAAAGCAAACCACGGAATCCAATGAAAGGTAGAAATACCACATAGCCAAGTTTTATAAATTCTTGAACAGTTTGTTGGTGTTCTTCCCAAGATTTTGTCACTTTCCAATCAAGATCAGCCTCCAATAACTTTTGGTGATGAGAAACAACCACTACTGGGCCACATTCTTGGAGAATTCGAATGGACGGAGAGATCATGAAGATATCTCCGATGCCGAGGCAACGGTCGATAACGACCACGGTACCTTTTGGAGTGGGCCAAACAACAGGATGTTTGCGAAAGCGTACTAACCTTCCCAATCCTTGCATGAGTAGTTGTTTGGCAATTCGTTGGAGACGTGCTAGGTTATAGACGACAAAAGACCTCACCATGGAAAGCGTGTATTGTTTAAATAAAATGCAGGTTCCTAAAAAAGTTTAGCGTTTCGCAATAGAAACATCCGATTTTTCTGTTGCTCTGATTTGTGCTATCAACGTCCCAGAAGGTGGGTTGTGCATAAAATAAGCACGAACTCCCTTTCCAATAGCTTGAGCAATGCTCTGCTGATAGTTAAAATCCGTCAATCTTCCCTCTTCCTCTGGATTGGAAAGATAAGTAGTTTCTATCAAAACCGAAGGTACATCTGGGGACTTGAGCACCAGGAAACCTGCTCCTTCTACCGTATTCTTGCTCAGGCTCTCCACTTGTTCTAAGGAAGCCAACAGATGATTAGCGGCCAATAAGCTTGCATCACGAGTAGCACTTTGAGACATATCTAACAATGTTCTTGCTAGGTCATTGTTCTTTTTTTCTAAGTGGATACCAGCCACGAGATCGGCCGAGTTTTCCTGTTCAGCTAACCAACGTGCTGCCTCAGAACTTGCTCCCCGCTCGGACAATACATACAAGGAAGCTCCCGCCCGAGCAGGATTGCTAGAAGCGTCTGCATGAATAGAAAGAAGAAGGTCTGCTTTGAGAGATCGTGCTTTTTGAATGCGCTCTCGCAAAGGTACGAAATAATCTCCATTACGAGTCAGCACAGAACGCATGCCACGTTCTTTTCGAAGAACCTCTAGTAATCGTTTGGCAATGGCTAGGGTAATGTCTTTTTCTTTGGAACCCTTAGGTCCGATGGCACCTGGATCTTTGCCACCATGTCCCGGATCTACTGCGACCATGACATCTCTTCCCGGTGGTATGGGCCGCGTTGAAACCATGCCGACATCTATCCCCCGTGCTTTCGTGGACACTGGAAGGGGTGTTTTAGCCACAGGTTGTTTAGAGCGCCATAACCTTCTGGAAGAATTTATTGGATTAACCGTTTCAGTAGCAATTCCAGAATAACGAGCATGATCCTCTACTGCTGATAACGCTTGCGAATCAATAAGCAAAATAGGCAAAGTGGGCAATGCTACTTCTGGAGTTTCTGGTGTTTTTTGGGAGGTTACAGGAATGGTAGGAGAAGCAGCTGAAACTACAGGCAAAGGTAATGAAAGAGCAGAATTTGTCCCTACCACTATTGGTGTGGATACTGGTCGTGTTGTATCAGGAGATTTCGTAGCCTCAAGTGTTGGGAGTGCTGGTTGAGGAGCGGGAGCTGCCTTGGCTGGTGCTGTTTGAGTCTCTGCTGCTTTTATCGCAGAAGGAACAGAAGGAGCAGGTAAAACCACCGCTACAGGGGTCAAGACCACTTGCGCCTTAGCCAATTCCGGGGTCTTAGCTTCCGAAACGGCGGGATGAGTGGGATCCGTTTTAACCACTGGTGTTTCCACTGCCTTAGGGACAGGTGTAGGCAAAGTAGGCGCAGGTGTTGAAACAGATGAAACCTGAGGGTTTGCAGTTGCTACCGGCGCAGATGGTGGCGTGGCTGATTGAACTTTAGATGCTTCTGGAGCCTTAACTTCTGGTGCCTTGGGAAGGACGGAGTTAGCAACCATAGCCTCTGTCTTCGGCGTAGAATTTTTTACGAATTCGGTTTCTGGTTCCTCGAAGGTAGGAATGGTACGAGGAGCGGATTTGGTCTCGGTTTTCAAGGGCAAAGGCTCTTTTTCAGGAGCACTCATGTTTCCTCTGCTAGAAGAGGCACTGCGCAACAAGACTGGAGCTGTTTTCAGACCACCCATTGATTCGCGTAGTTCTACCACCAGACGTGGCTTTTTCTCGTCTCCCACAAAATAGGTACGGGGTGAGAGAGGGCGAGTGACATCTAACACGATTCTCGACTTTCCATCCGGATGCGAGGCCATGCGCACTTCACGCAACGTCTCTCCCTTTAAGGATTTGAGCTGTTTGAGCTTTTGGATTTTGACACATGGCAGGTCTAGCACAACTCGATTGGGGCTAGCTAGTGTAAATAAGTTGACCTCTGCAGGTCCATCAAGGTCTATCAACAGTGTACTGTAATTTTCTTGATTCTGTACTTGAACGCCCACGATGTGGGTAGTAGCAGCCGTCCCTTCATTTAAGGGCAGCACTACACAGATTAACCACCACGGAGAAAATCGTTTCATACACTCCTCGCAAAACAACCCCTGACTGAATTCAGGAGATGAATCATGTTGGTACCAAGCAAAAAACGTGAGAAAACCTCTCAGCGTCTACACAATTCAGTATAAGTCGCCTAAATAAAAATTACAAGCGTTTCCGCTAGATAAAAATAAATCTTAAGGTAAATTCTAGGTATGACAAGCTAAAAACCCAATATGTATCACTAAATTTGGCTAATCACGCTCTCCTGAACCGAAAATACCAGCAGATTTACCATGGTTCGACAATCAAATATAATTTTTAAAATTCAATTAAATCAAATACATAAGACAATAATCTTAAGCAAATTCTAGTAATTTTCTCAGCGAAACTATCCTTTCTAAGCTTTCCAATACTGCAACACCATGAAGCGTCTCTGCTTCACAGGTCACCCTACGTCCTTTCTCGCAATATTTAATTTCTACACAAAGATCAGGGTTTGGTAAGATCCCTACTCCTCGCTCCGGCCACTCAATCAATAAGGTAGCTTCTGGAGAGAAATAATCCCGTACTCCCAACCATTCTAGTTCTTCTGGATCAGTCAATCGATAGAGATCAAAATGATATATCGACCCAAAAGGGAGATCATAAGACTCCACCAAAGTGAATGTAGGACTTCGGACGATTCCAACATATCCTCGCGCACGCAGGAAACCCCTAGAAAAAGTAGTTTTCCCAACACCCAATACTCCTATGAGGGCTACTGTTAGCTGATTTCCCTCTGAAGCTTTTGCTAGAGCTCCTCCTATTGCTTCCATAACAGACGTTTCTTGAACTATGAGCAGCATAGTGTTTTACGATTGAATCGGAAAAATCTTGCCAGGGTTCAAAATCCCCTTGGGATCAAAAACGTTTTTGATCTGACGCATTAGCTCAAGTGTAGCAGGCTCAATCTCACGATCTACAAAATCTCGTTTTTGGATGCCTACCCCGTGCTCTCCAGAAAGAGTACCTCCTAAACCTAAGACTAAATCAAAGACTTGATCTAAGCACCGCTGCGCCGCGCTCATTTGAATTTCTGGATCAAAAAGCAGATTAACGTGTAAATTTCCATTGCCTGCGTGGCCAAAGTTGACGATTGGGATCTCCCACGTTTGGCTTATTTTTCGAAGACCAGTAACTAATTCTGCCATTCGAGAGACTGGCACCACTACATCTTCATTAATCTTCTTAGGAGCAATGTTGCGCAGTGCAGGAGAGAGTGCCTTCCGAGCAGCCCACAGAGCCTTCCTTTCCTCCTCATTAGCGGATTGACGTATTTCTAGCAACCCTGGCCCTCGCGCCGCTTCTAAAATTCGAATGGAAGCCTCCTCTAGCCCTGATTCTGGGCCGTCCACTTCAATCATCAAGAGGGTACCCGCATTCTCCGGGAGGTATACATGTTCACGAATGAGATCAATAGCGGCATCATCCATCATCTCTAAAGCACACGGCACTACACCTTGTGCCATGATTCGAGACACGGCCTCTGCTGCAGTTTCAATGTCTGAATAGACTACACGAAGCGTCCGGTAGCTTTCAGACAAAGGAAATAATTTTAGAGTGGCCTCGGTAATGACTGCTAGTGTTCCTTCGGATCCAATGAGAAGGCGAGTGAGGTCGTACCCCACGACTCCCTTGGTGGTGTACACCCCCGTCCGAATGGAAGTACCAGCACCAGTAACTGCTTCTAGCCCCAACACATTGTCTCTCGTGACACCGTACTTGATTGCTCGCGGGCCGCCGGAGTTGCAGGCTAAGTTCCCACCTACTGTGCAAAAATCTGCGCTACTCGGGTCAGGAGGCCAAAAGAAACCATGAGGCTTCGCTATTTCTTGTACTTCTTGGTTGGTAACACCGGGTTCTACTACGATCACTCGATTGGCAGGATCTACTTTTTTAACGCGCACCATTCGTTCCATGGCAAGCACAAGCCCACCTCTTAGAGGAACTGCTGCCCCTGCAGTACCAGTACCTCGGCCGCGAGCAACGGCAAACACACCAAATTCGTTACATATTTGTATACAGGCTTGTACCTCATCCTTGTTTTCTGGGAAGACCACGAAATCCGGTAATACGTGCCGACGGCTATTGTCATAACCATACGGCCAACAGTCTGCGGGATCGGTTAGCAGTGCGCTTTTTGGAAACACTTGCCGCAATCGCGATAAAAAACGACGGCTAGACCGCGACATAGAAGCTCAGTCTAAATACTCGAACGCACGCATTACCTTGACTACGTTGGGCACGACGCGCGCTGCTTCTGCAGCAGCATCTGCTTCCATACGTTTCAAAATACCAATTAGAAATACGACACCGTTTTCGGTGACTACCTTGGTCATATTGGGATTAGCAAATCGACTCTCAGAGATTCGTGCTTTAACTTGCATGGTAATAAAGGAATCTAAGCTTCGAGTGAGAAATGAGGAAGGTTGTGCGACTACGATTTGGTTATACAAACGTCGAACTGAAGGTATTTTTTTTGCATTGGCTTCTGCACGGTTTCTAATGGCAGCACTTGGAGACTCACCAGAGAGCAGAACAACATGGTTATAGCTAGTAACGTTAATGTGTGCTTCGTTTCGAATTTCGGGAACAGCATTCAAGGAAGCTCGAACGTTCATTTCGACACCTTCATCCTCGAGCATGGTGCCTGCAGTCCGGGGATCACTCGAAATGACGGCCGTGGTAGCCACTCCTCCAAAGAGGAGAAGCGGTGCCGCGCACCCTGAAAGGAAAAACGACAGAAACAGCAATATAAAAATCATTTTTAGTCGATCCTAAAGGCACCTTTGATCCAACGAGGGGGAAGGTTGAAATCAGTACCCTCAAATGCTACTAGATCAAAACGACAGCGGTGTCCAAGTACTTCTCGATGATGTTGTAAGTAATGTTGGGCGGTCTTGACCACATGGTCTTGCTTTTGGGTAGAAATACTTTCTACTGCCTTTCCAAACCGAAAAGAAGCACGCATGCGCACTTCTACGAACACCAAAATTAAAGCATCGTACATCACCAAATCTATTTCACCATATCGAGTGTAGTAATTTTGGCTGATGAACTGTAACCCTTGTGCCTCTAAGTAGATACGCGCAACCCGTTCAGCCTTGCGTCCTCTTACTACGTTGCTTTCTCGTGGCACTAAGGTGTACTAGCCAGTGGCGATAAACGACCTTCTACCATTCTTGACCACGTCTCTTGTCGCACGATCCTCCGAGAGGAGTCGAGAGAAAGACTGCCAGTAGCACCATCAATATGAGTTCTCGGATCGGCTTCCAGCTTTGGCAATTCCTCACTTAATCGAAAGGCATCTATGCCTAATGCGTATAACCTGCGGTAAGTGGCAAACTCTCCCGGTTGTAGACGCTCTAAATCAGTACGCAATCGATCTGAAGACAACATCCAAGGGATTTCTAACAACTTAAATCCTGAGAGAGCTATATCCTGTTCGTTTCCACTCAAGGTTTCTGAAGATGCATACACTGTTAGTCCCACTTCACGCAGGAGAGTAGCCAACCGACGCGATACCTCTGCTGGCGCAGATAGATATACGAAATCTTTAGATTCAGTGGGAAAAGTCGCCCCCGGAGCACCGCCCGATGGAGAAGAAGCAGCCCGAAGTGCTGAGGCAACTTCTTCCACATTTTCGGCAACCAAAGGATGTAAGACAGTGCCACCTAGCATGTTCCATTGCGCACGAAAAGCCTGCACAATGCGTTCTCCTCGTTCTCCACCTGGCGCGATTACAAAAGCACCTGTACGGCCTTCTTTCCAAGCTTGTTCTGCAGCCTGTTTAGCCTCATCAGTGGGAGAGAGTCCGAATTGATAAAGACGATTAGGAGAAGGTGTTCCCTCGGGCAAATAATTGAGGGAAAGTGCTTGATGAGACAGTTCTTCCTTGACCAATGATTGGACTTCCTCTTTGGCAAGAGGCCCCACTACTAAAGTAGCTCCACCATCGACTGCAGCTTGGTAGGCACCCCTGACCGCGCCACCAGAAAAAGTGTGAAAACTTAGTTCAGGACGCTGTTTCTCTGGTGAGGCATACCATGCTGCTAAGAATCCGTTACGCACTGCATTAGCTGCCTTTGCTGCTGTACCATCTGCAGGTAATAACAACGCTACTTGGTTAGGCACCGATTGCGGATTAGCGATCGGCAAAGATGCCGCTACTGCTGCCTCTGGTGCTGCAGAGGACGGAGACGACACAAGCACTGGAGGCGACGATTCAGGTGGTACCGTCGTGGATTCTGGCGTGGGCAATACAGCCGAGGCAAGAGGCATTGGAACCGGAACAACATTAGCCACTGGTGGAGGATTAGGAGGCAACGGAATGAGCGGCCCCGCTGGTGGAAATGGAGGTGGCTGTACTAGTAGTTCGGAAACCAGCGTTTGGGTCACCGGATGCAGCTGATGACGTGTTTGCCAAGCCTTAAAAGCACTGTCAAAAGCTGTCGGGTTACCACGGTGGGTACGCTGTAAAAGGGCTAATTCTGCCCATGGTCCAAGAATTGGATGAGTCGACGCGGCTAAAGCAGCCAAATCATCGTCTGGGACGATGTGGAGTGCCTCCCAGAGTGCTTTTCGGTTAGCACGTACCAACTCTCCCTCTACTAATAAAGGAGCTGCATCTGAAAGCACACGAGCGGCATTGGCACCTTGCCCTTTTTGAATCAAAGCCCAGGCGCGTAAATCTGCAATTTGTAGACGGCTTGCCGTGGGAGTAGTAGGTTGTGGTAAACCTTCCAAAGCAGACAACACATCCATGGGACGTTTTCTGATTTGAGCTAGGCGTGCAGACAATAACCGCGTGCGACCAGTAGTGTGAAAGTCACGAGATAACGAACTCGCAGATTTTAGCGCGGCTGCAGCTTCCTCTGGTCGGCCAGCCTTTAACCAAGCATCCGCAGCAGATAAGAGAGCATCCGCACGAACTGCACCCGACCCAGATTCTGCCCTCTTGATGTATTCTAGGGCTTGGTTCTCATGCTCTCGTGAAGATTGTAGTTGGGTTTGAGGTTCGTCAGGCTTCGGATTTGAGCTACATCCTAATAACCCCTGAACTATCAACCATACCCAGAAGACGCGAGAAGAGGACTGTCCAAAAGTGGCCATTCCAGTAAGTACTCAGAAATATCAAATTTTCCCATGGTACCCTATTCAAGCTAGAAATCAAATTATTTCAGAAGTGTTTGGAAACTGTTAAGACCCTAAAACCTCGCGTGCTAGTGCTTCTAATTCCTCTGCGGCGCGAGATCGAGCATCCCACTCAATCACCCCCAATCCTTCCGTTAAACTGCGGCGAAAGGTCACCCGATTGCCGATTTGGGTTTTAGCCATGGCTAAACCAATCTGCCGCAAAGCTTCTTCCGTTTCTTGGGTTTCTCGGATTTGAGTGTTGGTATCCGCACGGTTAATGACTGCAATGACGTCGAGAGAAGGTCTTGCGTCCCGTGCCGTTTTGACCAGTTCCATGACGTTGCTCAGTGCCCAAACATCTGCTTGACCAGGCAAAAGGGGAATGACAAGGCGATCTGCTTCCTTGAGGGCAGCTTGAAAAGACTCTCGATCCCCTGCGGCAATGTCAACAATAACGTTTTCGAAGATGTTTTCGACGTTGTCTAATTCCGCTCCAAGACGTCGTTCCTCTACTGCAATGCCGTAGATCATGGGATGATGCCCTTCCTCACGGCGAAGGGCTACTAAGTCCGAAGTGGTATGCTGAGGATCGGCATCTACGAGCAGGGTACGCCTTTGTTGATAAGCAGCCCACACGGCTAAATTAAAAGCCAATGTGCTTTTTCCAGTGCCACCTTTTAGGTTACCTACTAGGATGATTACCCTCTTGCCAACTTTTTCTGGCGCAGTCTGAACTTTTTGGGTCGCTGCTTTCCTGGCCACGGTAGCTCCCTTTCTCTTCGCGACGGCCACTAGATTGAATCCCGGCCAGCCTGTTCTCGGAACGCTGCGTACCGGTTACGTAAAGGTTGTTTTCCAAGTGCGTAGGGAGCAATGACTTCGAGTGGGGTAGCTTGGATCCCAAATGGGAGTCGTACCCCCGCAACACAAGTAGAATCGACTTGCAGAGAAAGATAGTTATCGACTGAAAAAGGTTTTCCCGGTACCCATTCCAAAATCTCTCCCTCTAATCGGGAAAGCCCGGGACTAAGTGGAAGAATAGTTCTGGAGAGACCCAGCACCTGGGCAATGTATTCTACGATTTCCAATAGGGTGTACACCTTGGGGCCACACAAGGGATAGC
>CAUYTX010000475.1:0-10621 GCA_963575665.1 Gammaproteobacteria bacterium
AAAACTCTGGGCACTCAAAAAATATCAGCGGCGAATGGCAAGATGTCAGAAACCAAAAAAGGGCAAAAAGGTTAGCGGGCGATATAAAAAGGTAGTCTTACGAGTAGCCAGATGCCATGCAAAAGTAGCGAATGCTCGTAAAGATTGGCTCCAAAAGCAGACCACCGAGATTATTCGTCGCGCGGGCGTCATTGCTATTGAAAACCTAAATGTGTCTGGAATGCTCCGAAATAGAAAGTTATCCCGTACCATTGGTGATGTAGGCATGGGAAAAATCCGCAGGGAATTGGAATATAAAGCCCAATGGTATGGCAGAGATTTAATCACCATTGGGCGTTTTGAACCCACTAGCAAAGTCTGTTCAGATTGCGGATTCCGAATTGAAAAAATGGGGTTGTCCATTCGGAAATGGGAATGTCCGAATTGTGGAACCTTGCATGACCGAGATACCAACGCTGCTTGGAATATATTAGCGTCGGCTACGGGCGGTAGGCCTGAAAGTAATGCGCGGGTGTGCGGGCGACAAAATCCAAGCGTCGGCAGTGAAGTCACTTCCGAAGTGCTGGCGTCTGCCAACCGTGAACCGATTTTACGTGCGTAGAGAGCGTCATGGATGACGGTCGACACACTGTGTACTTCTCAGCCGTAGTGACGGCTACAGATAAAACTAAATAATATGAACGAAGTAGCTTGGTCTGCACAACTTCCCTACCCCATTTTAGGCATATTACAGTTTTTTCCTTTTGTGGGTGGGTTGTTTATTTTTTGGTTCCGAGAGTGGAAACACATTACTGTATTAGTACGAATCTTCTCAGGCGTAGAATTACTGTTGGCAATCTTTTTATATCAAAACATAAATCAATCTATAGCTGATTTTCAATTTGTAGAACACGCTTCGTTTCTTCATTATCATGCCGCCGTGGATGGAATGAGTGTTCTATTTATTTTATTGGCTGCATTCATTATTTTCATGATGAGCTGGTACGGATCGGTTCGGCGATTACATTCTTCTGGCGTTCTTTCCACACTGATTCTTTCTTCAGAAGCACCCATCATGGTGATGTTAACCACTTTGAATTTAGTGTGGTTTGTGGGTGCTTCTCTTGTGGAACTGACCTTGGTTTCCTTATTCATTGGGAGGTGGTCAACAGCGGATGAAGAAGACCGTGCATTGGCCATGACTCGCTTCCTGCAATTCCAAGGACTGGGAATAGGAATGCTCATTTCTGGAATTAGTGTATTGGCTTGGAATCATGCCGATCTATCCGGGCAATGGAGTTTTGATCTTTTTGATTTAGTACAAACACCACCTATTGGAAAATTTCAGTCAGTAGCTTTTTTTCTATTTTTCTATGGATTAGCATTACGCACACCTCTTTTTCCTTTGCATGGTTGGCTTCCACATGTAGTACATCGGGGCAGTGTGGCGATTGCTCCAGTGCTTTTATTGGGGACGAAGGTTGGTATTTACGCCATGGTACGATTTTTACTCCCACTGACTCCACATGCTGCGTTAGCTTGGAGGCCTTACGTAGTCGGGACGGCAATGATGGGTGTATTTTATGCGGCTATTCTTGCCATCCTCCAAAATAATTTGCGTAGACTTTTGTCGTTTGCGGTCATTAGCCACACAGGGTTAATCATTGTGGGGTTGTTTACTCTACGGAAGGCAGGTATCGAAGGAGCACTTTTGCTTTCGGTAACAACAGGTTTGGCGGCGACCGGAATGCTTTTCATGGTAGGTTTTGTGTTTCGTCGAGCGAGATCTACTGATTTGAATCGTCTTGGTGGATTGTTTGATCGAATTCCGTTTTTAGCAATTACTTTTTTGATTTCTGGTTTGTCTATTATTGGCATGCCAGGTACTCCAGGATTTGATGCCGCTCATTTAGTATTGGACGCTGTCATCGATCAATTTGGTGCTTTTCCTGCGGTTGCCACTGCACTTGGGAACGTGGTAGCGGCTGGGTTTTTGCTTTGGGCTTTTCAGCGTGCTTTTCTTGCGCCTGCACCGGAAGGCTATTTAACCGCAGTGGAAAGAACTCTACCAATGGAATATTGGATTAGTGCTGCCATTGTCGTCGTGTTGTTATCCGCAGGATTTTATGTCGAACCTTGGATCGATCTGATTGATGCTACCGTTCAAACGATGACAGTATTTCTTGGACAAGAATAATGGACATGCCTTTGCTTGAAATTTTATTTTTTCTCCCAATTTTTGGAGTAATTTTTCTTTGGATTTTGGTTCCTGCACGTTTTTGTTTTCTATTTTCTACGGTGATCTCACTTCTAACTCTTCTGACTTCCCTATTTGTAGTAGAAAATTTTGATTCTACGAAAACTGGATTTCAGATGTTGGTTCAGATGGACTGGATTTCAGATCTTGGTATCCATTTTCTTTTAGGAGTAGATGGCATTTCTTTATTCTTTTTGCCAACCACAGCGTTCCTATTTTTCAGTGTATTGGTGGCCTCTAAATTTCCTCAAATCAAAGTCGAATCTGAAAATTCCAGAAAAACCTATTACAGCCTATTACTCCTATTGGAAACACTCACTCTTGGAATTTTTTGTGCTTTAGACACCATTTTCTTTTTCTTTTGTTGGGAATTCACCCTAATACCGCTGTTTTTTCTCATTCAAGGATGGGGCACTGGAAAAAATCGGCATCACGCAGCAGTACAATACGTGCTCTTGATTCTTTCCGGAGGAGCATTTTTACTTTTTGGTTTCCTGTTGCTTGGATTTCAAGAGAAGTGGATTTTTGATTTTCCTACTCTATTGACACACTCATTTTCTGCGGACACTGAAACTATTGTATTTTTCCTTTTTCTAATTGGTTTTGGCATGAAAGTGCCTTTACCTCCTTTTCATACTTGGTTACCATTGGTTTCTACGGAAGGTCCAATTCCCATTGTTGCGTTGCTCACCGGACTTAAGTTGGGTGCCTATGGTTTCATTCGTTTCTTAATTCCATTGGTTCCTCACGCTGCACATGAATTTCACTGGTTGTTGGCAGGTTTTGGTGCCACAGGCCTTGTATTGGGCGCATTGGTAGCCTTGGCACAAACGGATGCGCGTCGGATGTTGGCCTATGCAAGTATTTCGCATGTGGGATTGGTGGTGCTCGGTATCGCTTCCTTTAATATTTTTGGATTACAAGGAGCTGTGTTTCAACTTCTGAATTTCGCATTTGCCAGTGGAGGGGCATTTCTTTTACTTTCCTTCCTTCAAGTACGAATGGGAAGTACCGATTCTCAGCATTTAAGTGGATTGGCAAAGATTTTACCTATTTTATCGGGTTTCTTTTTGTTCTTAGGATTTACCAGTTTGGGTATGCCCGGCACGAGTGGGTTCCCAGGGGAATGGCTCATTTTAATTGGGATGTTCAAAAGTCACGTAGGTGCGGGTCTCACGGCTCTTTTTATTCTCGTGGTTAGTGCTGCCTATTTTCTTGGTCTATACAGACATTTGTTTTTTGGTAGTTCTTCAGAACTTGTCGGACGAGAGTGGATAGATCTTCGACCACGAGAATTGGGCATTGCGTTATTATTTTCGATGATTGTTCTAGTAACGGGTCTTTTCCCCTCTTGGATACTCCACACGATGCAGGTTTCTTCTAAAGAGTGGGTAGAACATGTAAACCAAAAATGAAAACTCCTACTGAAATCAAAACTTCTAGTTTTCCTAATTTTGGAAAAAATGCTAATTTCCTTGTGCATCACCAACTTTTAGGAGAGCGTCTTTATTTGTATTCCATTCTTCGATTTATGGTCGCACTTGGGATGCTCGCATTTACAGAGTTTGTCCCAATGGAAGAGCGAGCCATTTTTTGGTTTCCTTGGTTAGCTCTTTTCTTAATTCTTTGTAATACGGTCAATTTTTTAATAGTAAGACCTTATCGGAATTTGGAAAATGCTCAAAATGCCTACCCATTTCTTGTGGGCATGGCACATTTTACGATTGGATTAGATTTTGTTTTATTAACCGTTGCTCTTTGGATATTGGGAGGGATTCACTCTCCTTTTTTACCACTTTATGTCCTCAATCTTTTAATTTCTGCTTTGCTACTATCTGCATGGGCGACCATAGGTCATGCCGTTTTTTCCTACGCATTATTGGCGTCTCTTGCTATTTTGGAGTGGTTCGGAATAGCACCTATTCCATTTCTTATTTATCCTAATGTTATTATATTGATTTTTTATGGTATTTTGTTTTTTTCTGCAGTTCTGATCGTGACCGAAATTGTACGTTTATTACGCATCGGAGAGAAAAGTCTACGAGAAGCAAATATAGAGATTCACCGACTTTCAAATTTGAGGCGCGATTTTTTGCACATTGCTTTACATGACTTAAAATCTCCGGTGGTAGCCTCAATACAACATATCTATAACCTAAAATCAGGAATAGGTGGGCCTATTACCGATCAACAAATGCACTGGTTAGAGCGTGCAGAACGGAGAATGAATGAATTATCCAGCTTGTTGCACGATTTGCAGGTATTAGCTTCTCTTGAATCCGATCAGGTTCGCGATCACATCCAAAAAACAAATATTGTAGAAATTGCTCATACAATTATTGTAGAAGTAGAAGATCTTTCAAAAACACGTAATCACGTATTAGCTTCTGAGATTCCTAAAAGTGAAATATACGTTTCTGCTTCTCCTAGACTCATTCGAGAAGCCATCTACAATTTGTTAACGAATGCTATTAAATACACACCCGACGGCGGAAGGATTATCCTGCGAATCTATTCAACAGACGAAAATATACACGTAGAAGTAGAAGATAATGGCATTGGAATTTCAGAAGAAGATCAGGCTCAACTATTTCAAGAGTTTGTCCGCATTCACCACACAGAAGCTGTTTCAAAACAGCCGGGAAGTGGTTTAGGTCTTTCTATTGTGCGTCGTATCGTAGAATTTCACGGTGGAAGAGTGGGAGTTAGGAGCAAAGCCCACGAAGGAAGCATTTTTGAGTTGGTTTTGCTAAAATGCTTGCCTTAGCGTGCGGTACCGAAGGGAGACTTCGGCAGCGGTGCGCAGCGGTTCACTATAAGAGGTACACATGAAAGCAGAGATTCACCCCGCATACAAAGAAATGAATGTCGCTTGCGGATGTGGCAATCGATTTACAACACGCTCTACGCTCGGAAAGGATTTTCACGTAGAAGTATGTTCCGCATGCCATCCCTTCTACACCGGGGAGCTTCGCAGTCGAGTGCTAGACACGGCGGGGCGTGTCGATCGTTTCCGACGGAAATACGGAAAGAAGTAAGCCATGTCAGATACGCTGCGGAAGGCTGCCCTCGAATATCACGCAAAGCCACAACCCGGAAAAATTGCGATCGCGATTACCAAACCCTGTGATACTCAAAAGGATTTGTCGCTTGCTTATACTCCAGGAGTGGCCGCACCCGTCCGAGAGATTGCCGCAGATCCAGACGCCGCGTATTTATACACCGCTAAAGCCAATTTAGTCGCTGTCATTACCAATGGAACTGCGGTGCTAGGCCTCGGGAATGTGGGTGCCCTGGCTGGAAAACCCGTCATGGAAGGAAAAGGTGTTCTATTCAAAAAATTTGCCGACATTGATGTATTTGATATTGAAGTCAATGCACATTCTGCAGAACACTTTATTGAGGTGGTAGTTGCCATTTCTCCCACTTTTGGCGGAATTAACTTAGAAGACATTGCCGCGCCACATTGTTTTGAGATTGAAGATGCATTGACCAGCCGTTTGGATATTCCCGTGTTTCATGATGACCAACATGGTACTGCGATCATTCTTGCCGCCGCGCTTTTGAATGCATTGGAATTGCAGGAAAAAACTTTGGCAAAAGCCAAGATCGTGTGTCTCGGGGCGGGTGCTGCAGGTATTGCTTCACTAAGATTGTTGACTGCGCTCGGTGCTCGGTGGCGCAATATCCTATTGGTAGACAGTCGCGGGGTTGTGCACCACGGTCGAGAAGATTTATCTCACCCAAAAAACCTTTATAAACGTGAATTTGCAAGCGATTGTGACGAACGTACTCTTGCAGAAGCGATGCGAGGAGCGGATGTTTTCATTGGGGTTGCCTCTGCAAATCTAGTAAATGAATCTATGGTTTGGTCTATGGCACCTAAACCCATCGTTTTTGCCTTGTCTAATCCAGATCCGGAAATCTCTCCTGCTCGGGCGCACGCGGTTCGGTCTGATTTGATTATGGCCACTGGGCGGACAGACCTACCCAACCAAGTAAACAATGTACTTGGTTTTCCTTTCATTTTTAGGGGTGCATTAGACGTTGGAGCACGGCAAATTACCCCTGCCATGAGGATTGCGGCGGTGCGTGCCTTGCGTGACCTAGCACGGGAACCAGTCCCTCCGGAAGTTTCCGCCGCCTACGGTCAGGAGTCTTTAGCGTTTGGAAAAGAGTACATCCTACCTAAACCATTTGATCCAAGATTGCGTTCCCGCGTAGCCACCGCAGTTGCCCAAGCTGCAATCGCTTCTGGGGTAGCCCGAAGAAATCAAATTTGAGATCTTTTTCGGATTCGATCCGCGTACCACTGAGCAGAGGCTTTTGGCGTGCGGCGTTGGGTCAAGAAGTCCACGTGGTAGAGCCCGAACCTTGGGCCATACCCGCTACCCCACTCAAAACAATCCAGCAAAGACCACACAAAGTAGCCATGCACATTGGCACCTTCTTGCATGGCTTTTGACATGCTATCGATATAAAGCTGTAAATATTGAATCCGGTGGGCATCCACGACCTTTCCATCTAGCTCCACAACATCTTGCCCGCCGCAACCATTCTCAGTGATGTAAATAGGCAATCGGTAACGTTTCGTGATCGTAAGCAGTTCTTCTCGGAAATACTCAGGAAAAATAGGCCAGCCTACCCCATAGGTGGGTGCCTCCGGTGGATTCTCCCCCCAACCGAAGCCCCACGTGCTCTCTGGATCTCGTTTCGCAAAAATGGGACCGTAATGGTTCAACCCAAACCAATCTATGGGCCGACAAATTCGTGCTAAATCCCCCGCTTGGAGGTAAGGCTCAATGGCGTGGGCAATCTTAAGAGGATAGTACCCGAGCAGTTGTGGATCCGGAAAAGCCAAGTTCCAATGTTCGTCTAGTAGTTCCGCGGCTTCTTGGTGTTGTGGGTTGCCATGTTCTGGAAAAACTTTTTGGCGATTGTGAATCGCGCCAATGGAAGCCCCGGGCACCAGACTGCGCAAGACATCTACTCCGGCTCCATGTGCCAAGTTGACGTGATGAATCGCCCGCAGATGTGCTGCTTGGTCAGTCACCCCCGGTGCTGCCCAATCAATCGCGTATCCAAACAACGTGAAAACTGAAAATTCGTTAAAGGTCGCAAAACGCTTGACTCGGTCCCCATAACGTTTCGCGATCAAGACTGCGTAGTCAGCGAACCAGCCCGCACAATCTCGATTGGTCCAGCCTCCAAGGTCGTCTAGTGACTGTGGGAGATCCCAATGGTAGAGAGTGAGCCAAGGTTCGATCTTGCGTTCTAACAAACCATCAATCAATCGATCGTAGAAATCTAGTCCCGCGGAATTGACCTGCCCCCGACCACGAGACAATACCCGTGGCCAAGAAACCGAAAAACGATAGGCCGATACCCCCAGTTCTTGCAATGCTTGGAGATCTTCTTCTAGGTGGTGGTAGTGGTCACACGATACCTCACCTGTGGAACCATCCCCCACGCCCCCTTTTAATTTGCAACGGGTATCCCAAATGCTTGGGCCACGCCCACCCTCTCGTGCTGCTCCTTCAATCTGGTAGGCAGAAGTGGATACTCCCCAAACGAAATTTTCTGGCAATCCGCTAGACATGGTTACGTGCTGCTTGGGCAATATAGTTAAGGTAACAAAAAATAGTTAGGCCATGCTCTGTGGAACCCCCTCCCCTCTTTGGCGTACTCTCCCTTAGCAGGGGGAGAGTTTTTGAATCTTGACCTATTAAACTCCCCTCCTTGATAAGGAGGGGTGCCCCGCAGGGGTGGGGTGGTTGGTTTTGACGTATTACCATTTTATGCTGTTTTAGCAACGCCACTCAAAAAGTAGTAGCTATCCTTTGGGGTTCTTTTCAGGGTGTCGTAGTCTACTCGGACGATCCCAAATCGTTTTGAGAGACCAAAAGCCCATTCGAAATTGTCAAGTAAACTCCAACACAAATACCCCTTGACGTTGCAACCCTCTTGCGCTGCTCGTGCCACCGAAATGAGGTGATCTTGGAAGAACTGGACGCGATCCACATCATGTACTAACCCTGTGGCATCTACTTGGTCATCATAAGCAGCACCATTTTCGGCAATGTACACCGCAGGGTTTCCGTAGTCTTGTTTTAATTCCCTCAAAAGATCGTAAAGACCCTCTGGCTGCACTGGCCAGCCCATGAATGTCCAACGGTCACAATGAGGGTCACCCCACCACACTTCAAAAGGACGGTTCGGATCGTGTTTCATGGTCATCCGTGAGTAATAATTGATCCCAAGCAGGTCAATCGGATACCGAATCTTTGCCTCGTCTCCCGGCTGAACAATGCCCACCATTTTTTCTGCCAAGATCTCTGGGATCTGACCCCGCAGCAGACCATCCAATGGGACTCGATTCCAAACCGCGTCCCACCGAGCTGCTGCCGCCACATCCTCTGGCCGATCCGACTCCGCGCGGCAAGGCTGCAAATTCAACACCGTACCCAAGGTGAGACCGGAACGCTCGGAAGCGATTGCCCGCAAAGCCGCCCCCTGCGCCAAGTTTTGATGGTGCAACGCTCGGAGGATGCCAGACTCTCCCAAAGTGTGCCCAGGCGCGTGTTCCCCAACGCCGTACCCAAAAATGGCCACTACGTTGGGTTCATTGAGCATCATCCAATCTTGGACACGATCCGCCAACCGTTTCGTGACCACGCGGGCATATTCCGCAAATGGCCCAACGATTTCACGACTGAGCCACCCGCCACGGTCTTCTAAAGGTTGTGGCAGATCCCAATGGTAGAGGCAAGCCATTGGCCGAATGCCTGCTTCCAAAAGACCGTCCACCAAGCGATCGTAAAAATCTAGCCCGCGTGGGTTAACTACCCCATACCCATTGGGAATGATTCGAGGCCAAGCAATCGAGAAACGGTAAGCATTGAAGCCCGCTTGTTTGAGAAGAGCGACATCCTCTGGCCAGCGGCGAAAATGGTCGCAAGCCTTCGCAGCGGTGGTGCCATCTTGAATCTTGCCAGCTGCTGAAAAAGTGTCCCAAATACTTGGGCCACGGCCTTCTGCGTTCAATGCCCCTTCGATTTGGTAGGCAGAAGTGGAGGCTCCCCAAAAGAAGTCTTTGGGAAAGCTGGGAATTTGACTGGTATCCAATCTGGAAATATCGTCGCTCTTCATTTGTGTTTCTCCGAATTTCTTTCCTTAAAAACAAACTACCAAACACCGATTCTCTAGTGTGAAAATAGTTTTTCTATTTGATTCTATCCCTCAACATCTTCTCCGTTTTTCAAAATTTCGTATTCGCTAATGTCAATTTGATCATTCCAAGAGATTGCATACCCACCGGGCTCTATAGAGTAGTTCTTAAAAAATGCGAGATTCTGAAGAAGTGTAAACTCTTGCAACAAATGTTCTACTGAATATCTTTTCTTTGTCCCATCAGTAAAAGTTACAAAAAGAATATACCCTTTTGAATGTTCGACATGTTTAATTCTTGGGATGTGCATAATTACTCTAGCGGAGGTAATTTCCTGAACTGCTGAGTTTTCCACATTTCCTTCAAAGAAAACTGGTAGGTAGCAGCCCATTCTATTACGAGCTTTCTTGCTCGAATGGGAAGATCTCCTTTAACTGCTCCGAATAGCAACAGAGAGGTCTCCACCCGCGCTAACCTAGAAGTATCCGATTGGGGGTGTTGTTTCGCCAGAAGAGTTGTCTCCCCAGCAGGCCAAAGTATTATCGGTTTTCAATCCGCAGGTGCGGTACGCACCCGCATCAACCTGTTTGAAGGTACCGGTTGGGGGTATCGATTGGTTTTCGGCGTTGCGTCCCCAACAGATCAAGGTATTGTCGGTCTTCAACCCGCAAGTGTGGTATTCACCCGCGCTGACCTGTTTAAATGGATCGGTTGGAGGCGTTGCTTGGCCATAGCTATTATCCCCCCAACAAAACAAGGTGTTGTCGCTCTTCAATCCACAGGCGTGGTACTCACCTGCACTGACCTGTTTGAAGGTACCAGTTGGAGGTGTTGATTGGCCATAGGTATTATTCCCCCAACAAAGCAAGGTGTTGTCGCTCTTCAATCCACAGGTATGCTTCCCACCCGCACTGACCTGTTGGAAGGATCCGATTGGGGGCTTCGATTGGCCATAGTTGTTGTATCCCCAACAAGCCAAAGTATTGTCGGTCTTTAACCCACAGGCGTGGTATCCACCCACGCTAACTTGTTTGAAGGATCCGGTTCGAGGTGCCGATTGGCCATAGTAGTTGTATCCCCAACAAGCCAAGGTATTGTCACTCTTCAACCCGCAGGTGTAGCCTTTACCTGCGCTGATCTGTTTGAAGGATCCAGTTTGAGATTTGGAGTCCGATCCGAGTGCGCAGTCGAGAATCATCCTTGATTCTCTCTCTACG
>CAUYTX010000476.1:0-10541 GCA_963575665.1 Gammaproteobacteria bacterium
TAAAGCATAACTGATACAATAACTTACATTATTTCTTACGTCGAACTCAGGTTAATCGTAGGTTTTTGGTGTACTTTACACATCAGCTACGGGCGGTAGGCCTGAAAGTAATGCGCGTAGAGGGTGACAATGACCAAACGCTGGCGGTGAAGGCACCGTCGGAATATGGCGTCCTGAGAAACGCGAACCGATTTTACGTGTGTAGAGAGAGCGTCATGGATGAAGATCGACTGCGCACTCGGATCGAACTCCAACACTAATACTTGGGGCGAAGAACGGGGATCGAACCCGCGACAACTGGAGCCACAATCCAGTGCTCTACCAACTGAGCTACCTCCGCCATAAAACCATCTGGGCACGAAGACATTGCGCGCCCGGCAGGATTCGAACCTGCTACCCTCGGCTTAGAAGGCCGATGCTCTATCCGATTGAGCTACGGGCGCAGATCGTACTCTTGTAAACTGGCAATCTCTAAAAGATGGTCGGGGTAGAGGGATTTGAACCCCCGACACCCTGCTCCCAAAGCAGGTGCGCTACCAGACTGCGCTATACCCCGTCATTAAAATTGTCCCACAACTAAAACCAAAAAACAACTCGTTCCTACACTTCCCATTCTTCGACAGGGGAGCTAGGCTGGTGTTTTTCAAGTACGAGCCTTTCGCCTTCTATGGGATCGTTCGCATACATTAACTTGATAAATTCGGTAGCAGGCGAGTCACGACGCAGGGCCTTTGCGCAGGAAGACGCTATCTGAAATTTCTCAAAAGTCTCTACGAGGGAGGCAGAAGAGCGATCTTGCTTTACTCTAAAAACATAATAAGGCACTTTAGTTTTCTCTCAAACCAAAAAACGGAAACATTTTAACAGATTCGAAATGTTCAATCATGCCATTTCAGAAGCGCGCACCTGAATTGGACTAAAACTCTCTGTTTGAACCACTTCTACTCTATGTTCTCGGACTAATTCTAAAACAGCAAGCAGTGTGACGACTATGCCTCCCTTACCCTCCTCAGTACGTAACAGCGCAAAGAAGGGAGTAAACCTTGAATGTTCCAACATTTTTAGAAGCCATAACATCTTTTCTTGCACTGACAATGGCTCTTTGATGACGTGATGTGTTTCAAACTGCGCCGATCGGAGTGACACAACCCGCCAAGCATTCAACAACTCCTCAAGGGACGTTTCAAGTTTCGCTTGTGGCCGAATGGTTTCAGGTAGCCAAACATGTGCTTCGAACAAATCACGTCCTATCCTCGGCAAGCGATCCAGATTTTCAGCAGCACTTTTAAATCGTTCGTATTCTTGTAGTTGTTGAATCAACCGAGTACGAGGATCTTCTTGTGGGCCTTCTTCGACTGGTTGTGGAAGTAAAAGACGAGATTTGATCTCACACAACCACGCTGCCATAGCTAGGTATTCTGCTGCCAAATCTAAAAAATTTTCTTGCAGAGTTTCAATGTACTCTAGGTATTGTCGAGTAATTTCCGCGATCGGGATTTCTAAGATATCGAAATTTTGATGACGGATTAGATAAAGCAAAAGATCCAAAGGACCTTCAAACGGCGCAAGCACGACTTCTAAAGCGTCTGGCGGGATGTAAAGCCCCTTTGGAAGGTTTTCCCAAGACTCACCATGTACTCGCGCTGAAATGGTCAAACGATCAACCCCATAGCACGTCGCACTTCACCTAACGTTTCTTGAGCTACACTCCTTGCTTTTGCACACCCTTCTTCAATAATGTCTTTTACCCAATTGCCTTTGTCTAAACACTCTTGTGCCCGTTCCTTGAAATGCGAGGTTTCAGCAATGACGGCCTCAATAATGGGACGTTTACAGTCTAAACAACCGATACCTGCACTCCGACAACCTTGTTGTGCCCATATCAACACTTCTTCCCCCGAGTACACCTCGTGAAAACCCCACACGGGACATTTCGTTGGGTCGCCTGGGTCTTTGCGCCTCACTCTAGCGGGATCTGTGGGCATAGCACGTAGTTTCTTCTGAACGGAATCCGGTGATTCGCGCAAAGAAATGGTATTGCCATAAGATTTCGACATCTTTTGTCCGTCTAGGCCGGGCATCTTAGAAGCAGGAGTAAGCAATGCAGCGGGTTCGGTCAAGATTGGCTGTTTTTCCTTTGCATAAAGATGGTTGAACCGACGGGCAACCTCGCGAGTAAGTTCAACGTGTGCTACTTGGTCTTCGCCGACAGGCACATGTTGTGCTTGGTAGATCAAGATGTCTGCGGATTGCAACAGGGGATATCCCAAAAAGCCATAGGTAGCTAAATCTTTACCTTTTAGCTTTTCCCGCTGATCTTTGTAGCTGGGCACTCGCTCTAGCCAGCTGACAGGGGTCACCATTGACAGCAAAAGGTGTAATTCTGCATGCTCTGGCACCCTAGATTGAATGAACAAAGTAGCAGAAGAAGGATCTACTCCTGTGGCTAACCAATCCACGACCATTTCGAAGAGACTTGCTCCAAGGATTCCAGGAGCCTCATAGTGAGTAGTCAGCGCGTGCCAATCCGCCACGAAAAAGAAACAGGTTTTTTCCTTTTGCAGTTGTATCCAATTTTTTAAGACCCCATGGTAGTGCCCAAGGTGAAGAGCACCGGTGGGTCTCATCCCAGAGAGAACACGATTGTTGTTAACACAAGAACCCATGGACACGATCCTATCTCTTCAAATTTTTTGCTCATGATACCCCATGTGGATGTCAAAATCGGGGGTCTTTTTGACTCTAAATTTTTAGTTTCGCGTTTTGCCACTTAAAAAACAATGAGTTACAGATAATTTCCTAGTCGTAGGTTCGAGTCCTACCGGGCTTATTTTTTGTTTAGAATTGCTTGGTGTACCTTGCAAAGTATTGATCAATTTCTGGTCGCAATTTGATGCCAACTCTCCCAAATATATCGAGTAGCTGTTGGTATGCTCCTTGCCCACCGAGAAAATTCCAAAACTCGTCTGCTACTTTCAATTCATTTTTTAAATCTAGCATTCCCCTCATTGTCCAGCGGTTGTAGGGTTGTGGTTCATATGGATTATAAGGTATTGCAATGAATGTTTGAACATTCACAGAAGGGTTTATTGCTAATGCTGCGGCGACCCATTCTAAAAGTGTTCGTTTAAATTCTTTGAAACTGCCAGCATTTGGTTTAGCAGTTTTGATATCAAAAAAAGAAATCGTACCATCATATTCTACTACTTTTACGTCAACTTTTGTAAGTTTAACAAATCGCATTTCACCATTTTGGCAAACTTGTCTGATAGCGTGTATTTCTTCTAGTTTATTGGGTGACGTATTGGCAGTTGCTAGACCATCCATGATATTTTGAATCACGCTATGTGCTTGTGAAGAAATTTGTGTCCCTGCTACTTGTTGTGATGTGGCAGATTGGAAGTTAACCGATGCTAAGGCTTTTGCGACGGGTTCAAAAATGCTTGTTCCAAAATTAGTATTGAGAGAATGTATAAAAGAAAACAAAGCCATGCGGTCTTTCCCCAACAATCGGGTATGAAACGGCATAGAAGCTGGTTCCGGATCATAGCCCTGGAACTTATTTCGTAAACTGTTTCCTAAAATGGTTTCGATATTTTGTATTTGTTCTGCTGTTAGTGCCATCATTTTTCTTTTAGGTGGAAAATAATTTCTGAATATGCCCCCTTATCTTTCTCAGTTCGATTCAATACAGGTCGGTGGAACTGATCTACGATTTTCATGCCTGCATTTTCTGCAATAGTAGGGTACAAATTATATTTATCATTCGCGACCAAGAAGATGTCATAACCATTCGCGAGAATTCTTTTATTATTGTTCAAAACTTTACTAATACCTTGTATGTAGCTTTGTTTTGCTTCTCTGCCTTGCCCTCTAAATAGGGGGCCTATCTCAAGTTCATCTTTTCGCTCAAAACCAAAAAGATCGTAAGCGTAAGCATGTTGTTCGTGGTAATTAATCAGTCCGACATAGGGCGGAGACGAAAAAATACCTTTTACTTTTTTCTTTTCTGCTAGTTCAAAAAAAGCTAGATTTTTATTTCGCAACTCTTCAAATATATCGATCGTTCTACTGTCACCTGTTAAGCAGATTTGAAAAGTTTGTGTCCTTAATTGATCGAATTGTCCTACGCGATTAACTGTATCTTTTGTGTATGTTTCCCACCACTTGAGAATTGAGAAAAGCGGTTTGCAAATTTTTCCGTGCTTTGCGCAATAATAAGTTGTTGTAATTGGCTCTGACAGTGTGGCAAGGTCGGCGTGAGTAGTTGCTCTACAACTACGAATTGTCCTACTCAAAATAATGCTAATTATTTTCTTAGTATCAGAATTTTTGATTTCTTTGATTTCATTGGAAACAAATTCAATTTCTTTACGAATATGTGGCGAGTACCATTTTTCTAAAAAATTATCTGATCTATCTTGTTGAATCCTTACATTATATTGCTTAACAAGTTGGTGATAGACAGGTAAAAATTCTCTTTCTTTTTCTGTTCCATACTGCACCTCACTAATTTCGCCTCGTCTTACTCGGTATTTGTACTCGGGAACAGGAAAATTCTCGTTGTTAAATCCAGAGAGAACATTTAAAAGTTTTTTTTCGAATTCGAGTGTACAGGAATTTATTAAAAAAATTTTCAATTTTTTTGTGATACGACTAATTTCAGTTCGTACATCGATCAAGTCGTACCTTGATATTTTACAATTACCAATTAGAGCATTAAAAGAAGAAATATCGACACCGATAGCATGTATTCCAAGTTCACAACTCTGGACTATTGTCGTGCCACTACCAGAAAATGGGTCTAATATGATGTCATCCTTCTTGAAATAAGTTTTAGTTTTGAATTTATCTGTATGGTCGTCAAGGAAATACTCGACGAGTTGAGGTATGAATTTTCCTTTGTATGGGTGCAATCGGTGAACGTGTTTGGTGGTCTCCGCTTCTTTGTATTGCTCAAATGATAAAGCCCAGTTCAAATCAGTACCGAGTTGACCTTTCCAGGAAACTTCTCTGTGTTCGTGGTAGGTTTTGTAATAGGTTAATAAATCTTGTTTTGAAATTTGAGTCAATCCGTTGTCTGTAATCTTTCTTATCCTTCCATATTGAATGAGGTAGGAGATATTAGAAGTAGTGACATTTTTACCTATGTAATTTGTCGCCCATTCGCTTGCTTCTCTTATTGTTAGTAGATCTCCAGTGGTAACCATTGTTAGTGCCCTAAGAAACCAAAACGCGCTAATTTTATCATCAAAAGTTCTTACATTTTGGTTTGCTAGGTTTCACCCATTGCAGTTATATCCAATTTTTTAAGATACCATGGTAGTGTTCAAGGGAGCCCCAGTGAGCCTCACACCAAGGAGAACGCGATCATTATTAGAACAAGAACCCATGGATACAATCCTATCTTTTCCAACCTTTCACCCATGATACACTAGAATAGTTACGATTGGTCTTGTGGCTGAGAGTCCAAACTAGATCTAAGAGAGACATTTATGACTATTTCTCATAAAAATAAGATACTAGCACTTAGTTTAGTATTTTTAGGAGCACTTACTTCCTATTTTATGGTGCCTTGGTCACCTCTTTCCGAACCAGACAGTGGCAATGAGGCGTTGAGCTCGCCTACTTGGAATGGCATCTCTTTAGGAGGATATGCCTCCAAAGTTTCAGTAGCCCTCGGTGAGGAAATTAACTTTCACATTTCAACAGATCAACCAAATTATGAGATCTCCATCTGGCGAGAAGGTGCTGTCAGAGATCTAATGACCAAAGTGACTGGCCTCCTTGGCACCGTACATGATTGCCAAGGAAAGTACGAAATAGGTTGTGGTTGGCCAGTGGCGCACACCTTGAGAGTGCCAGAAACTTGGAAATCTGGGATATACACAGTAGATATCCCCACGGTGTCTTACGGAACTCAGCACATCATTTTCTACGTGCGCCAGAAAAATCTAGGCTCTACTTCCAAAGCAATTTTTCTATCTTCTGTGAATACTTACAATGCGTACACCCCTTTCGGTGGAAAATCCTTATACGATGGTAGCTCTAGTCAAGGCAAAAAGGCTTCCAGGGTTAGCTTTGACAGACCCTACAGAGGAGACGGGTTAGGTAATTTTAACCCACGTGAGAAACCATTTGTTCAATGGGCAGAAAATGAAGGTTTGGCACTCGAATATGGCACTACCTATGACCTTCAGTTTGTTCCAGATCTTCTCGCTTCTTACGAGGTGGCAATTATTGCTGGACACAGTGAGTACTGGTCTTGGGGAATGCGAAAAGCGATCAAGAAATTTGTGGAAAATGGGGGGCGTTTTATTAACCTCAGTGGCAATACGATGTGGTGGCAAGTTCGTTACGAAGATAACGGTCGAACTCTGGTTTGTTTCAAAGGGGACAATTCAGACCCCGGACAGCGAAGAAATACGGCTACTTATAATCCTTGGGCTCGCCCAATTTACGACGTTGAATACACTATTACTGGAGTCCACTGGTGCTCTGGGGGTTACTTTCGTCCTTTGCAAGCCCACGCACCTTTTACACCTGAAACAGGCCACGGTGGGTATTGGGTTCAAAACGCCAACCATTGGGTTTTTGACGGTACTGGTCTCAGGGATGGGGAGAGACTTGGCTATACCACTAGACCAGAAAATGTAATTGGTGCTGAATCCGACGGTACTAGCTTTAATTGTTCTACGAATGGTCAAAAAATCGTTGGACCAATAGGTAACACGGGCACGCCTTCAAATTTTGAAATTTTGGGGATGTCTCCTGTTACGTCCCCTACAGCACCTTCTGAGTCTGGACTCAACCCTACGCACGGTAGTGGTACGGCTATCGTGGGTCTGTACACACTTCCTAGTGGAGGTGCTGTTTTTTCCGGAGGTACAACTGGTTGGTCTCAAGCACTGGTGGATCCAAAGGTATCTCGTGTCACACGAAATGTTTTTGATCACTTCTTAGCTAATGACTTTTCCAAAGAACCCGAAAAAAGCACAGGAAGAAAATACTTCTTCTATGATGCCTTTAATTGCAACAATTTATACCATGATGGAGTTTCAGCATCTTACACGGGTCCTAAGTGGTTCAGAGGTTTACCGGAGCATAACTACGTCCGAGCAGAAGGTGACCTAGGGATGTTGTCTTATGCCAAGGCATGCGGAGTATCTGGTTCAGGGTTAAGGGTAGCAATTAAGCCAGGAATGTATGTCCGGTTGTCCTCTCAGGTAAAACCGAATTGGGGAAGTACGGAAGTGCTGCACACTCGAATGTACCTCAATTTGGCAAATCTGACCATGCCGGAACACTCTAGGTTTACCTTGATAAGACAAGGTTTGGATCCATTGCAACAGGGAGTACAGCCTCAAAATACTGGCGGAGCCAATGTAGTACTTTCTTTGCTGCGTGGAACCAATGCTCCAATGATCGTCCTTAAAGTGGAAAACCCAGCAGATACGATCGTGATGGACGTTCCCAACAACAAGGGTTTTCTGTTGGAAACTTTGATCGATAAAGACCAAAACCTAATGCGAGTGTGTGTAGATGAGGTGTGCTCAAAGAAAACCACAGATCTATCTCAGGTAGGATCGATCAATTTCTCAGACATTTTGATCTCAGGTGTAGACAGTGGCACGCATGGGCACCTTTGCGTGGATGAGTTAGCTTTCGATAATGCTTACATCGGAGATGCCAAGCTAGAGTGACCGCAGAACGAAACCTGTAGTGTTTCTCAACTGCTCATGCTGGACAAACCAACGGTTTGGCTTCAAAATGAACGCCCTAAAGGATTTCTTTTGGAGGAGTTTTTCATTGGCCAACACTGTCCAAGCTAAAAAACGCGCACGTCAAGCAGAAAAGCGTCGCCAACAAAACGTACACCAACGTTCTAAACTACGTACCTACATTAAAAAAGTTGTTAAGGCAATCCAAGGCAAGGATCGCAAACAGGCTGAGAGTGCATATAAGGAAGCCACGCCTATCATCGATAGCATGGCCCGTGCTGGTTTGATCCATATCAACAAAGCTGCGCGTCACAAAAGCAGGCTCAATCGCGACATTCGGGCTATGGCGATTGCCAGTTGATCTAAAAATCTGAAGGCAACTGTCCGCGGGAGGACCACGAATAATGACCCTCCCGGTTGGGTGCTCCCAAAAGAGAAAGCAGGTTTTTGATTTGCTCTGGAGTTTGCGGCCGCGCCCAAAAAGAAGTAGTGATTTGCCAAGTTTTGGATTTTAAATAAGCCAAAAGCTGGCCTTTGATTTGGACTGGGCCGTTGATGTCTGTGATTTGTCCACGAATAGCAGGTTCTGAGGGTTCTTGGGTTTTAGAGTTTTTCTCCGCAGATTTTGTTTTTTCCGGTGGTTGAACAGGCATTGCGTTTTCTTGGACGGTATCTAGTGCCACTAGATAACTTCCAAAAGACAATGGGGGTTTACTGTCCCAAATTGTATTCTCTAAGGTAACTTTTCCGAGCAAATCTAAGTGTTCTGTTTTCCAAGATGCGTGTTCCAGATCGATAAGTACCCACCCTTCTAAAGAAAGAACCATCGGACGCCAGAGAGGTTCTAACGCGCTGACTCGAATACGGACGTGTGTATCTTTTAGGTATGACTCCTGAGATAAACTCACTCCAATTTGAGTATGGCCTTCCCCTTCTAATCCGCGAAAAACAACGGAGAACTCTGCTCTGCCAGTGACCAATGTCAATGGCTGAAAATTCCAAGTGACTGATTCAAAACGCCACTCTCGCCATTGAACCAAAGCAGCACGTCCTTGAAAAACGGAACCTTCTACTCCATATGCTTCTATTTGTCGTGGTAATGGTCCAAACTTTTCTAGGAGATAAGTAGCAGGCAACCGTAGAACCAGAAAAAACAAATACGAAAAAACACCAAAAAATAATAACCATTTTTTCATTGTGAGTTAGAACTCCCTGCCAAAACGAGTCGTGCATTCACACGGCCTAGAGTAGGTTGTCGATCTACTACTAAGCTTTCCGGAGTAACTCCTTGACTTTTTTGTAAATCTGCGACCCAAGGAATCAATACATCAAAAATCACGTCTTCTAACCAAACGCGGACTTTATCTTTTCCTTCTGGTTCGACACGTTTAAGGCTTGCTGACATACCTGCTGCTCGTGCGCTACGGTCTACCAAAGCGAGTAAAGATTCTCCTGTGCGTACTGGTTTATCTGAGGACAAATTCCCGCGGAATGCTTGTGCTTCTATTTCAGCTTTCTTCATCCACGCTATGCTAACCCGTTCTTCCAACACTGTTTGACGTAAGGCATGCAATCGGTGGTAAAAAGGTTCCCAAGTGAACAAGTACAAAGCTGCGATGACTATGGTTACGCCTCCAAAAACTAACACAGCTTTTTCACGCACTTCTAGCTTTGTCCACCACATTCAGTATCTCCAAAAGGCTAGCACGTCAAGTTTTCAGATAAATCCTGTTTAGGTTAACATGAAAGGGTAGTAGCTCTTTGAAAGTTTAATCACACTTGGGGAAGGAAAATGCGAATCCGAAAAATCGCAGTTGCGCTGATGCTGATGGGTGTGGCCCCCGTCGCTTTTGGTATTGTAAGTACGGCTACCATTTTGAAGAGGTTAGTAGTCATCATTGATAAGCTTGAGGAAGCGGGTCAGCAAGTTCTTTTTGCGCAAATTGATAACATCACAAAAGGTAACAAGGACACACAGACGTACACACTGCAGCAAGGTGCGAGTTACAAGATTATCGTGATTGGGGATCAAGACAGGGTCGATGACATTGACCTACAAGTTTTAGACGAGAATAACAACGTGGTAGGAAAAGATGATGATTCTTCCAACGTTGCGGTGGTTGATGTCTCCCCAATTCGGAGTGCTTCCTTCAAATTTCAGGTGTGGGCCGCTTCAATGAACGCCAACGACGCCTTTTACTCTATCGTTATCAGCAGAAACGATGGTAGCGGAGATAGTAAAAAAGGGGGAAAAAACAGTGCTACGGAACTCGACAGGGAAGTCGAGTGACCCCGCAAGCCGTGGCAGAGCGGGTGACCAGCATTATCGGTCACAGAGGAATCGGATCTAGGAGTGCGATTCGTTCCTAGCGAAATGTTTGGTAAAACAAGCACATAACCTAGGGTTGGGGAATAAAACCCCTTACAACTGTTCGAAATAGGCAGGTGCAAGTCCTGCCCTTTAGGAGATTAAAGTGAATCCCGATCTGGCCACACAAACGAAGCGGACATCAACGCGGAGAGTGAAGCTGGCAACAGGACGCAATCAGAGCTAATGCAAGTAGGCACACTGGCGTTAACGGGGAGTTAATATGGGAAAACCGCGAAAAGCACCTTATCCGACAGCGGTAACTTGGAAGTAATACTGACTGCGCTTTCGAAACTCTCGTGGCATCTTTTCCAGGATAGCCACAACTCCGAGAAGAAAGCAGGTGAACTGGCAGACCCTAAATTTTCGAGTATCTTAGAAGTTACGCAGTTGAATTTACAAGTTATTGATTTTGTTCGTTTTCTTGTTTTTTGACAAAAAGTAAAAAGTTC
>CAUYTX010000477.1:0-10523 GCA_963575665.1 Gammaproteobacteria bacterium
TACTTGCGTTACTTGCGTTACTTGCGTTACTTGCGTTACTTGCGTTACTTGCGTTTCTTGCGTTACTTGCGTTACTTGCGTTACTTGCGTTACTTGCGTTACTTCCATTAGTAGGTAACGCAAGTAACGCAAGTAACGAAAGTAACGCAAGTAACGCAAGTAACTCAAGTAACGCAAGTAACGCAAGTAAAGCAAGTAACGCAAGTAACGCAAGTAACTGGAATGAAGGTAGTAATAAGTTAGTGGAAGTAGTACGATATAATAAATCATCTGTCTTATATAAGACAACGATAGATGATTTGCATAAATATTATAAATGTATAAATTGGAACAAGAATCGTAAACCAGATAGTATACGTATAGATAATATAAGTAGTTATTATAAAGTTAATAATATAACTACTATACCAGGTATAGTATCTGGGTGGTTACATGATAATAATATAGTAGAAATTTATGATGGTATACATCGTTTTTTAGCATCACACAGCGAGTCAAATACAAGTACTAATAGAGAAATATTAATTAAGTTAACTTCAACTGTAAACGAGTCTGAAATAATAGAAGATTTTACTAATATTAACAGGAGCGTGTCAGTTCCTGTATTGTATTTAGAACAAAATAATTATGAAAAAAGAGCTATATGTGAAAAAGTAGTTACTTATTATTGTGAAAAATATAAAGCGCATGTATCACCAAGTAGAAATTGTCAAAGACAAAATTTCAATAGAGATAATTTTATAGATATGATAGCATCGTTAAATATAGATTTTAGCACTAAAAATTTAGAAAATGTTATCATACAGCATATAAATGGTATTAATATGTATGCAAAGTCTTACATAGATAGAAATAAAATTATTGTACCAAATAAATGTAGATACAATGGATTTTATATGTTCTATTTAGAATATAAATACATACGTGATCGTCTAGAAAATGATATAAATAACGATAATTAACGACACTAGTTAATTACTTACAACAGCATCCAAAATTTGTCTTGAAGAATACTCCAACTTTGTGGAAAGGATTCTTCTTATTAATATCTAATTTGTTATTAGATGCATCTACTATAACATCTACCATGTTATAGATAATGCTCGTGCTCATGAGACGAATAATTAGTTTTAAGTTTTCATCATGTAATTTAGAACTTTCTTCTTCTACTATTTTTTGGAATACAGTAATAACAATATTTTTCTTTGTTTCTCCAGTTAAATTTTTATATTTATCAGCAAGGATCATCATTTGCACGATCATTTTAAACATAATAGCCTCATCTAATTTAGAATTAAGAATAAGTTTTTTAGCATCATTGTATAATACAAGTTCAATAGAATCCATTGGGAGTAGTAATCTAAAGTTTATAAAGAAAATTTTTTTTCGCAATAGAATGTATGCTATATAATGAAATCTATTATTATGTTTAGGTTGGCCTTGATATATTTTATATTTATATTAGGATTATCTATTATAGTAGAATGGTTAGTTATGACTCTTCATAAGCCTCTACATGTAGCAACGACCCAGTCTTCTTTAGTAGGTATCAATAAGAAGATGTTGGAGTATAAAATAGATAAATTATTAGAGGATGCAAAACAAGAGATAAAAAGAGAATATATGAATAAAATATACAGTGATGTTGAACATTTTAGTGAGTACGCATTACCACCTCCACCGTCAATTATTGAAAAGTCAGTAAGTGATACAGATTTAGGTATTGAAGCTGATAAAAAAGCATTAGAACAATTGCCATACCACAGTTCTGGTCGTGTTCCATTTACAAATCCAGATTTCCCAATGAAGACTTTAACAGATCCATTAGACAATGTAGTTAATTCTCAAACTTTATACAAGAGATATAAAGAGATTACTAAGCCAATTAACTGGCAGGAACAATATGATATTATAGATGAAGTAACTCCAAAACAGTTACAGCAGGTATCTACTTCGGATGGATACACTGTTGGTAATAGATATGAATATACAGCTGGTGTTGGTGCTAGTGGTAACGTAGGTTCATTAAGATCTGGTAAAGCACCAGATTCTTTTTTCCAAGTATCTAATAATGAAGCAATGCCTAGCATGGAATCACTAGAACAACGATATGATCCTAAAAACTATAAAGTACAACCTATAGATGCACATTCTAATAGTCATATTAGTTATATTAAATATGGAGCAGCTCCTGTATTATCTAGTAAGTAATTTAATATGGTTATTTTTTATTTGTATAGATTATAATCATTATAACTAATCTAACAACTATGTCCTTAATATCACTAAAATCTGAAGATTGCGTTGATGGTGCAAATATTGACGATATTAAAGACTGTGATGGAGTTACAATAGTTGGTAATTATGCTGCTTCTTGGTCAGCAAATGTATCTTTGTCTATTAGTGTTACGTGTCTATGTGTGTTAGCTATAATGGCAGCAATGACAGAAAGAGGAGGTAGTTTGTTTTGGTTACTAATAGTTTTTATTGTATGTACTATAGGTAGTATTATTACATGGACAGTAAATAAAGTTACAAATGATACAAATATTAATAGGTGCAACGATATTTTATCTAAGAAACAGCCTTGTCCGATAGATGGACACTTATCTGAATGGTCAGGCTATACAAGTTGTGCAGATGCTAAACGTGGAGTAGAATGTAGTGAAACTCGAACAAGGAATTATACAGCTCCTTTACATGGAGGTAAACATGTAGATGGTTATGAAATGTTACAACTATCAGATACAAGAAAAACAATACTTACCCCATGTCCAATAAACGGTGTATTATCAGAGTGGTCAGACTGGTCACCATCATGTGATACTACATTATGTGGACCATGTTCACAAAAACGTACAAGAACCTATACAGCTCCTCAATATAACGGTGGTCATATAGACGGACATGAAACGTTAGAAGAGACTCAAGATGCAGGTAAACCTGCATGTGCAGCAGCACCAGCACTAGTAGTAACAACATATCCAAATACTAGTTACATAGGTACTTCTAAAGAATATACAGTAGGAACACATGCCTTTACGAAAGGTTCTGTGAAATCAATAAAAATACCTGTAGGATTAAAAGTAATTTTATATGACAACTCTTCATATATAGGCGCCCCTATAGGAACATTTACCAAAGATGTACCAGATTTAGGGACTAAGTCTAACAAGACATCTAGTATACGGATAGAAGCAGTAAATGAACCAACAGTACAGGTATATACAGAGATTGATTACAAAGGTATAACAGGTTTTATGGGAATAGGAAATTACGATTATGATGACCTGAATGATATGCCTGTAAAAAATGACAAATTGAAATCATTAAGGGTACCTTCTGGATTGACTGTGAAACTATATAGAGCTGAGAAGTTTGACAAACAAAATAGTACCTATGAAGGTCCAAAAGATGTAGCCTCATTTACAGCTAGTAGTGGTATATCTAGTATCAAGATATTCAAGAGTTGATCTAAGACTTCTTAACCTAACAATTAATTTAAAAAAATTGAATTTAAATCAATTAAGATATTAATTGTATAAAACAAAGATGAATAACATAAACAACGTGTTAGTAAGCCAGCATAATCTTAATGAAATTATTGGAACTTATTCCAATAATTTCATTAGTATTCAGCCTAGATTTTTAACAACCTATCAGAATGCATTCAGACACAAATCTGTATCTATTATTGAACATAATAACGAAGATGAAGATAATTATTCTGCATTCTATTTAGATAATAGAATCTATTCATATGAACGCTTAGAATTCCTAGGAGATGCAGTTATTAAGTTGGTAACAGCAGAATACCTATATAATAGGTATCCAAGTGAACAAGAAGGGTTCTTAACAGAAATTAAATCAAGATTAGAGAAATCTAGTTCACTAGCTAATTTTGCTAGACAGTTAGGATTTGATAAATATCTATTATTATCATGTAATATAGAGAAGATGAATGGTCGTAATAATGATAAGTTATTAGAAGATATATATGAAGGATTCATAGGAGCTATGTATAAAGATCAAGGATTTATAATATGCAAACAGTTCATAGTTTCAGTATACGAGCGTTATGTTAATTTCGAGCAATTAATATCATCAAATGATAACCATAAGAATAGCTTGTTGATGGACTTTCACAGTAGAGTATGGGGTTCTCCTGTATATATGAATCCTTTAGAAACTGGGACGATGAATCATAAGAGATTTATAAGTATTGTAATTTTAAACAAACAAGTAGTACATGATGTATCTAAAGTTAATAATGAACTTAGAAAGAAGATAGAAATGAATTCATTAAGAATATATACTAATATACAAAAATTAGGAGGAGGAATGAAAGAATATATTATGTTAGATTATTATATACTAAGTCAGGGAATGGGTAAAACTAAGAAAGAAAGTGAACAATTAGCATCTAAAGAATGCATGTCAGCTTATTCTAGTAAGTAAAGTAAAAATGCAAGCAAGCAAGTAATATAGTATTACTTGCTTGCTTGCATTTTTTTAAAATTTATTTTCTTGTTAAAATGTATCATAAGTAATGTCTAGGAATTTTACACCAGAAGAAAAGGAACGTATATTAACACAGTACGCAGAAGCAAATAAATATAGGTATAATAATAAGTCTATAGTATATTCTGATGATAATAAATTGGCAGAACATACTGAAAATGAAAATAAATATGAATTGAATAAATACAATGAAGTATTTAACAAACAGGATAAACTATCTCTACTACAAGAACCTAGTATAGTCTATAAGAAACATTGTTATTACTTGAATATTGATAGTCAAGATAGGGACGTAGTAGCATACCCTAGTGTAAACAACTATAGTGTAACTTTTGCTGAAACTTACAAGAACGTTACAAGGGTTGAGTTAGTTAATGCAAATATTCCTAATCAAGCAGCATCAGGCTCTATCTTAAATGAAGGATATCTTATTATAGATATCCCAGAATTAAATAATATGGAATTTACAAAAACTGGTCAGAATAAAGGGTTTACTATCTTACCATTAAAGAACGCTAGTAGCGCACCAGATGGAGGTTTTATAGTACCAGAGTTAAGTTGTATGTTCAATACTCCATTAATATTAAGAACTCCAATTGCTAGCTTGTCTAGGCTTAATATAAAAATCAAAGGGAGGAACGGTGTACTGTTTAACTTTGGAGAATCTGGCGGTTCTGTTCTAACTAAATATCAAAACTGTTTTACATTTAAGATAACTACAGAAGAGAAAGACAGGAGTACTCTACAGTATCGTAATGTATATTAGTAATTTTTAAATTTATTATCCTTTAGTTTTATACTTAATAATCCTTTTTTATCTAACCAGTTTGCACATTTAGTATAGTTAATCGAATGTATAGCAACTTCATCCATTAAAGGCTTGTTCTTTATTTGTAAATTGTGAAGAGCATCTTCTTTTAGTCCATAATCCAGAGGAGTACCTAATATTTTATTAGTTTTTATAATAGAATATCCTTCACTTAGAACGTGGTTAGATAACATAACATCGTCACTTCTAAAACATTCAACTATTGTTTTAGAGAGGATAGAAATATCAAAGTTTTTGATAAATTTAACTTTGTATAATACACCGCTAAACCCTTCAAGTAGTTGCACATATGTAACATCATGCCTTTCATTCTTTTTTTGTCGAATGTCATCTATAACAAAACTAGAAGTAGTAATAACGGAATTAGGAAATTCGTTACTTCTACTTAGAAGTGTTTCTATAAGTAATGGGTTATATGTTATATCATCGTCTATAGATATAATAACCGTCTCGTTTTTTTGTTCATGTTCTAGTACTGGTAGTACTTTTGTAGCTGGACCTATATCTTTACACTGATTTACCACTATTAACGTATTAGATGTAATAAAACTAGGAAGAGGATATTTGAACTTTTTATTTGTTCTCTTAAATACAAAAGGTAGGTTTAAGTATATTAAATCTGGCTTTATAGTTTGTTTCATTATACTATCTAGTGTGTCTTTTATCAGGGTAATTCTAGTTGGACTAGAAGTTAATGATACTACAACACGTTTACCCCCCTTGGTTTTCTTTAGATCTAATAATCTATTAGATTTCAAACAGTAATGCGTTATTACTATAATAAAGGTTATAATAAGTAGTGTTGTTATAGAACGTATATCTATTACGATATTATTAATCATCTATCTTACTACTATACTTATAAAATTATTCTCGTTGAAATCATATTCATTTTTTTTGAGTTAAGTACTAAGCACTAAGCACTAAGCACTAAGCACTAAGCATTAAGTACTATTGATGGCTTACTCTAGGATAGAAGATAATATATTATACAAAAGTATAAATTCAGATAGAAATTTAAGAGCGTTAAGACCAGTTATCTTAAAAGTTATATATGAAAAATATGAAATATCAATATCATCAACAGATGTAAACTTTATAAAAGATCTAAGAGATATTACTAAGGATATATCTGTTCAACTAATTCCTAAATATATGAATACACGTATAAGTATTCCATATATAATTAATCAGATAAATCAAATGATTATAGAAGATATAATAAACATAATTAGCATAAAGATAGATAGACAGTTTAAGAGGAATGAAATACATGATACTGTTCCATTACCACCTAGACCATTAGATAGTTCATTTGATGGAAATGGAAATGGTAAAATGGACTTATATAGATCTAGATACAACGGTAACGGTAGTGGTAACGATAACAGCGATGGTGAATTTAATATGATGGAAACTCCTATTGATATGCTACCTCCACCTCCAGTGCAACATCCAATGCAACAACTGGTGCAACACCCAGTGCAACAACCGACGTTAGAACAACAGATCCTACATGATCTACAGGCTACGAATCATCAATATTCGTTAGAACAACTTGACCAGCAAGAACAGCAACAGTCGTTACAGAAAGAACATAAAGAACATATCATTGACCAGCATGCCATAAAAGAAGTCCAGCAACCACAACAACTAAATAAATTAGATAGTGAATCTAATATAGATTCTATTCCCTATTTAGATTTAGAAGAAGACGGACAACAAGAAGTATTACATATAAAACCAGAATTATCTATAAAACCACATTTAATACATGTAGCTAAAGATGTAGCATTTGTATCAGACGACCTCTATTACAATGAAACACTATCAGAGTATTACACAGAAGGGTTAGAGTATAAACAGATAGAATCTATAATACTAAAAGATGTCATAATTCCTAATAGTGATTATTATATTACAGAATATAATAATAGTTTTAAGATTAACGAGCAGCTAATACGTATAGAGCCTAATGATTATACGATAGAAACTTTTAGAGATGCATTAGATGATATAATTAAGAAGACTATAACAAACCAATTATATGTTGTTAAGATATGTAGTTCTTCTTATAAACTTAGTATAAAGTCTGGAGATCTAGAAAGTATAAATAGTTCTTCAACTAGAACAAACAAAGCTAAGAAAAGCCCAAAAGTATTTGTATTAGATTTTGCAGTAAAGAATTCGTGTTATAAAATATTAGGATTTTTAAATAATACCTACAAGGATAAATTAGAATATACATCTGACTTTAAAATACAATTAAAGCAGTCACGGGTTATGAAATTATGTATAAATTTTTACAATTCTAAATATATAGATAAAGTAAATGTAGAACCATTATTTAGCATAGAGAAACAGTTAAAGATGACAGTTCCTAAACAAGAAGATTATACAGAAACATATGACTGCAATACACACGTTGACAAAGCTATGCCTCCAGATGTAAATTTAGCTGTAATAACATTTAGATATTTAATAGATAATACACCGGTTAACTTTAGAAATTATACCTTTGTATTGAATACTATTATAAGTAAACAGACACTTACTATATAAAAGTATAACATTTAAAAAATTAGAATTATAATTATATTAAGAACATAAATGTCTCTAGGTTCTAGATTATTAGCAATTAGTATGTTGGTAGGAGTAGGCGGACTTGGAGTAGCTGTAGGAGTCTTTAAAGCATTAAGACTTAACCGCTATGGTAGTTTTCATTCCATAGCTGAAGAATCAGCTATGATAGATAGATTATCCGTATTACAATATGAAGATTATCATAATCCTATGACGTTAGAACAAATAAGAATTGCAAATCTATTGGTAAAAATAAATAACGAAAAGTAATACTAAGTAATGCGATACAATAATGAATAGAATCTATATAATAATATTTAAAGAGGATAATATATTATTATATAATAAAGAGCAAGTAACAAAGTAACAAAGTAACAAAATGGTTGGAATCTTACTAGTTATATTATCAGGATTATTAGGTTTAGCATGTAGTGAAAGATACATTGTATCACATGACGTGCAATTTCACAGTTATAGTAAACAATGGTTTTACTTATATTATGGAAATTCTATTCAGAAAAGTATGACTATAGGAGACCAGACTATATTAGTAATTGATGATTATTATAATGGATTAGCAGATGTACACTTCTTAATTAGTTACCCATTTATAAACACTATAGAAATTGACCATGAAGTAAAATTATACAATGGAAATACTAAATACGATGAACACATGGAAGACAAAGTAGACGTAAAAGACTTTGAACAGCTTACACCTCCACTACATCTAGATAGGGTAGATCAACGTTATATGCCATTAGATAATAAATATGTATATAATGAATTTGCTGGTATGAACACTACTGTATTTATAGTAGATACAGGAATTGATATTAAACATCCTGAATTTGAAGGTCGTGCTGAATGGGGTATAAACACAGCTGATTCTGAAGGACCTGATGGATGCATGGAATCTCATGGTACACATGTAGCTGGTATTGTTGGTTCTAAGACATATGGAGTTGCAAAGAAAACTAAACTAGTAAGCGTAAAAGTTTTAGATTGTACTGGAAGTGGTAGTTACTCTGGTATTCTAGAGGGATTAGAATGGATTGCTAAACAAAAAGTTAACTATGGTATAGTTAACATGTCATTAGGTGGTCCATTTAGTAATATACTAAATAAAGCAGTAGATTCCTTATCTTCTCAAGGGTATATTATCGTAAGTGCTGCTGGTAATGAAAACCAAGACGCATGTAACACTTCACCAGCAAGTGCACGTAGCTCTATAACTGTTGGATCTATTGGGGTATCTAAAGGAGGTGATTGCCAATGTCTTTTATTTTCTACGTTCTCTAATTATGGGAAATGTGTATCTATTTTGGCAGATGGAGAAGATATCTTATCTACTGTACCTAAAGGACGGACAAGTACTATGAGCGGAACTAGTATGGCATCACCAGAGACAGCTGGTGTAGTTGCATTATATGTTTCTAGATTATTAGGAGAAAAGAAATGCCCTAGTAAATTGATTAAAGAAATTCTAGTAGCGAAATCTATTCCAAATGCAGTAAAAGGAAAGATGAATGGTACTCCTAACTCGTTACTATATTCTCGAGTATAAATAATTTATTTAAAAAAAATATTAGATAATAATTCATTAAAGATGAATGAAGTATTATCTATTATAGATATGTATAGTAGTTATAACCCAGAAGTTTATGTTAATGCTAATGTTAATGTACATGTCAAACGTAATTCTAAAATATCTGATGTTTTACACAAGTGTTATGGTTGTTCTAGAATATTGGATATAGAGATAGATAGAATATCTATGTATGACAAGTATATCGTATATTTTTGTTACGATTGTAAGTAAAAAATACTGTAGTGGTAGTGCTCACGCTACCACTACAGTATTTTTTATTTAAGAAATTGATTAGTGTAGTAACATAGTACCGTCAATTACTATGAGTTATAATAGTATTGATATAATACCACACCACGCTAACGCTACTGCTAACGCTAACAAAGATAGTTATATTATAAACATATCAGAGAGAGAAGTACAATGTTGTATATGTTTATATGGAAATTTACAAGAAATAGTATTTTTTAATTGTAAACATTTTACATGTAAGAAATGCTGGATAAAGTTAAAAAAGAATGATCTAGACTATAGATGTCCTATATGCAATAGTATAATATCAGAAATGTATGTTACACGTCACATTCCAAAAATAGACAATAAAGTATTTAAGAGTCTATATTCTTACAATAATACATATAGTATCTATGATAGTTATCATATTTATATTGGATCAAAATTACCAAACGTATCCATCGTTAGACAAGGTAGACCGGTTCACCCTATGATATTTAGTATTATTGCATTATTAATTATAATTGCACTTATTTTGATGATTGGATATTCTAGACAAGCACATATAAGTTAAAAATTTAGTATAATTTTGGTTCTTTTTGTTTTTAGTTTTAGTACAAAGACGTAGGTGCTCCTATAGTCGTCGGAGCTTGTGCATCTTTATTTTGTTGTTTTACTATCTGATTTCTTATATATATAAATAGTATGAAAGCAACCATGAGCGCAATTGCTCCAATTAACAGTTTAGTGTTCAGTCTTTGCTGG
>CAUYTX010000478.1:0-31413 GCA_963575665.1 Gammaproteobacteria bacterium
GTAGGATGTCCCGTAATTGGGACAAGGCGATAAAACTGAGTACAATTACGCAGAGCATAAACGTGGGCAGAATCAAAACATTGATTACTGAGTTTGGAAACCACTGGAAAACGGCACCGTGGAAACGGTATCGAACGATAGTGTTTCGCCTGCAAAAGCGTATTCACGAAGCCGAAAAGATTGGGAAAAACAATCTTAATAGGCAAGGTAATGACCAAGATTGGAAACTGGCAATAGGTTCTTAGTCATAAACCAATATCATCGGGAGCCGTATGCGGTGAAAGTCGCATGTACGGATCTAATCGAGAGTTTCATGGGGTGACTCATGATTCGACTCAACCATGCCAATGTTATTGGAACTCTCATTGGTTCCTGTCTACTCATGGTGGGGTTATTTGTTGATTCTGTAAATGTAGATGTGTTTTCTACTTGGGTTACTAAAGATCTATTGCTAAAATTATCTACTAGTTGCGTTATTGTAATGGATAATGCAGCTTTTCATAAACGGCTAGATATTCAAAAAGCGATCGAAGATGCAGGGCACATCTTAGAATTTTTACCTCCTTGTAAGAAAAAAAGCTAACTCACTGTATTTATTTAATTTATAGTAATCTTGGGAAGGGTGTCCCAAACATTTTAGAGGCCTAAGTCTGTGAATAGGTGCTGTGTAGGTAAACATAATACTATAGTGTTTTAGTAAGAACATAATAAAGCATAACTGATACAATAACTTACATTATTTCTTACGTCGAACTCAGGTTGATGATGTTTTGTAACCATTCTACTATGTCTTTGCTATATGCAACTACGCCAATATTTCCAAAAAATGCGAGGAGTTTCCCGCGGACATTCAACTCAAGCCAATTACCCTGAGATATTTTGGTCTTGGATAGGGGGTTTTTTAGGCATTTCTGCAGTAGCCTGGGTTTTGGACACTTTCGTTGGAGATAGTGACCTCACCTTCCTATTGGGTTCTTTTGGATCTTCAGCAGTATTACTTTATGGAGCAGTACGTAGTCCTTTCTCTCAGCCCTACAACCTAGTGGGTGGACATGCACTTTCAGCAATCGTGGGGGTGGCCTGTTTCAAATGGTTCCACGCGGTTCCTGGGCTAGCAGAAGCTGTTTCCGTAGGCACTGCTATCGCCTTGATGCAAGTAACTAGAACATTGCATCCCCCTGCGGGTGCCACAGCACTCATTGCTGTAATTGGCTCAGACTCAATTCACAGACTTGGGTGGTGGTATGTCTTGATGCCAACTACTTTAGGTGCTTTAATCCTTTTGGCTGTTGCCGTGCTAGTTAATAACCTATCGAGCACGAGACGCTATCCAGAGTACTGGTTCTAGGATTAGGTTCGAGCCCGATAAAAATTGATAAGACCATTGGTCGAGGAATCGTGGGTGCTGACCTCTCGATTACTTTTGAGCTCCTGCAAAATGGTACTAGCCAATTGTTTACCGAGCTCAACACCCCACTGGTCAAATGAATTTATGTTCCAAATTATTCCTTGGACAAAGACTTTGTGTTCATAGAGAGCCAAGAGAGATCCTAAAGTGTGAGGAGTCAACTTTTGGAGCAAGATCGAATTAGTAGGTCGATTCCCAGGAAACACTTTGTGAGGTAATAGCTGTTTCAAGTGCTCACCTGTTATCCCCAATTCTTTCCACTCTTCTTGCACCTCTTCTGCTGTTTTTCCTTTCATCAGTGCTTCAGTTTGCGCAAAAAAATTAGATAAAAGAACTTCATGTTGATCTTGTAACGGATCGTGTCCTTCAATGGAAGCGATAAAATCCGCAGGAATAAAACGAGTTCCCTGATGTATCAATTGATAAAAAGCGTGTTGACCATTGGTTCCAGGTTCGCCAAAAACAATAGGGCCAGTTTTACACTGAACAGATCGCCCCTCGCGGTCTACACACTTTCCATTGCTTTCCATGTCTAACTGTTGTAAATAAGCCGAAAACCTTGCAAGAGACTGATCGTAAGGAAGTACAGCGTAACTTTCCGCACCTAAAAAATTGTGATTCCACACACCAATTAACGCCAATAAAATTGGCATGTTCTTCTCAATGGGTGCTTTTCGAAAATGCTCATCCATTTCATAAGCACCTTCCAAAAAGGCTTCAAAATGGTCTGCTCCAATCATTAGAAAAATAGGTAAACCAATTGCTGACCACAAAGAATAACGCCCACCTACCCAATCCCAAAATTCAAATTGATTTTCAGGATCTATTCCGAAATCAGCGACTGCTACTTGATTGGTAGAGATCGCTACAAAGTGTCGTTCAATTGCTTCGCCCCCTTTATCTAAAAACCACCGACGGGCTGCATGAGCATTCAGCATGGTCTCCTGTGTAGTAAAAGTTTTAGAAGCCAAAATAAATAAAGTGGTGTGAGGATCGAGCGACCGTAAAGTATCAGTAAGATGAGCACCGTCTACGTTGGAAACAAAATGAGCACGCAATCTTGGGTGATGATAAGGACGCAATGCTTGAGTGACCATTGACGGCCCGAGATCAGATCCTCCAATGCCGATATTTACTATATCGGTAATAGCCTTGCCAGTTCCACCTTGCCACTCTCCGGATCGAATTTTCTCTGAAAAATGGCGCATTTTTGCTAACACATGATGCACCGAAGGCATTACATCTCTCCCGTCAACAAAAACGGGTTGAGTAGATCGATTTCTCAAAGCGGTATGTAAAACAGATCGTTTCTCAGTAACATTGATCTGTTCGCCGAGAAACATCTTTTCTCGCCAACTTTCAATTTCAACTTCTTGAGCTAAACCTGCCAGCAAAGAAAGTGTCTCACGAGTAATAAGATTTTTCGAATAATCTAATAGGAGATCTCCCACTTGCAGAGAGTATTGAGAAAAACGCTGTGGATCACTATTGAACAATGCACGCATTGACCATTTGCGGGCTGCATGTGTTTCGAGTAGATGCCAAGATTTTGGAACCATATAAGCCTTGTTTTCCGAAGATTTACCGAATGATTAAGCTAAGCCTCAAGAAATAGTTTCCTAGTAACACTAGAAGAAATATTTTTGGCAAAAAAATAGTAAATAGGACCGAAATAAAAAACAAAGATGGCACTAAAACAGCACAATGAATGATCGATAAAATTCCAGAAGACAGTGATCGAATAGACCGCTTTGGATCAATTCTATCTTTTTGCAAATTTAAGAGATCACCTAATAGAGAAACGCTAGCATTAGAAAACAGAAAAGAAAAGAACAGAAGCGTTAAAGAAGTAAAAGAGGGTACTGCAAAAAATTGTATTAAAACTGCAAAAATTAGTATGCTCCAAATCCAATTTTCGAGAGAAAATAATGTCTTTAAGTATACTTTTAGAATACCTTGGCGGTCATCAAAGAGTGCAACAATAGGAACATTCGTTTTTCGTCTAATTCCCGGAACCGGGTTAACGAGAATAGCCGATCTAGCGCGTTTCCAAACTGCGAGATCTGCACGGCTATTTCCTGCGTAATCAAACCCTTGTTCACCATAAATGGCGGCTAAACAAGCACCTTTCCGCGCACGGGACAAATTTTGTCCTGCATCCGTTGCTAAAACTGCCTCAAAAAATCCAAGATGGTGAGACACTTCTTCTGCAAATTGTTGATGCGACGCAGTGGCCAAAACTAATCGCCGACCTTCTGAATGAAGGTGACGTAGGTAAGTAAGAAATTCTGTATGGTAAGGAAGCCGAGAAATATCAATTCGAACCCGTTTGACAATTTCCTCTTTCAGACGGGCTTTGCCCTGCAAGAACCAAAAAGGAACCCGTAAACTAGTCAATGGCTCTTGGCGAATCAAAGCAAAGAGTGATTCCATCAAAAGATCAGTATTAATCAAAGTTCCGTCCAAATCTACGCATAACGGTACGTCTTTCAAACTGCTACCTCGCCTGCAATAGCAGGATAAAATTGATAATTTTTAAATTCAAAATCTTCTGGTGTATGTTCTTCTACTTTATTTGGTATTCGATGTATTACTAATTCAGGAAGTGGAAAAGGTTTTCTAGCCATTTGCTCTAAAATCTGCTCTACGTGATTCAAATAAATGTGACAATCTCCTCCAACCCAAATTAACTCTCCAACATTCAAATTGGACTGTTTTGCAATGATAGATGTTAATAATGAGTAAGAAGCAATGTTAAAAGGTACTCCGATAAACATATCTGCAGAACGTTGATACACCTGACAAGACAACATTTGATTAGCGACATAGAATTGAAACAGAATGTGGCAGGGTGGTAATGCCATCTTGTCTAAATCGCCCACATTCCAAGCACTTACCAAAATCCTACGTGAATTCGGATCTGTTTTAATAAGGCGTATGGCTTCTTCTATTTGATCAATAGTGCCAGAAGCACTTTGCCAAGCACGCCACTGTTTGCCATAAATAGGACCAAGATCCCCATTTTCATCTGCCCAAGCATCCCAAATTTTCGAATGTAAAGTTTTTGTATTCGTTTCACCACGCAAAAACCACAGTAATTCATTGATTACTGCTTTTATGTTGATTTTTTTGGTGGTAACTAGTGGGAAACCTTTAGATAAGTCAAATCGGAGCTGACCACTAAAAATTGATTTGGTACCAATCCCCGTTCTATCTTTTTTAGTTATGCCACATTCTAAGATGTTTCTTAGAAGATCTAAATAATTTTGCACTAGCGAACGTCTCCATCTCCGCCTAACGTACCACGAGATTTTCGACCGGAGAGTTTTTCTACATTTTCGGCAATGACTTGCTCTGGATCTAATCCAAGGGCGTCACACAACCTGACAAGATACCAAAATACATCTCCTAGCTCTGCTCCGATTTTAGCTCTTCTGGCAGGATCATCTCCGTCTCGATACAATTTTTTGACTTGGTTGGCTACTTCTCCAGATTCACCAGATAACCCCAAGGAAAGATACGTCAATTCCGAGATAGAACCTATTTTAGCTTCCGGATAAATAGCAGTAGTTCTGGTAAATGCCTGATATTCTTTTAGGTTCATTAGATTCATTCAAGTTTTCTCAAAAAGGTAATTTTAGTTCTTGATCAATGGCTGAAAAGATCCTACGAAATTCTTTCTGAATACGCTGCAATGCCTGAGGTGTCCGAGCTTCAAACCTAAAAACTAACGCCGGAATCGTATTAGAAGACCTAGCAACTCCCCAACCATCCTCAAATTCAGCCCTGAGCCCATCTAAAATGTGGACATCTGCACCAACTGGCCTTGGACGAGACTGAATGAGTGTTTCCATGAGTTCATCTCCATTGTCTTTTGCCAAATGCAAATATAATTCTGGGATAGAAGTTACTTCTGGAATATCTCCAAATACTTCACGCGGAGATCGAGATTCACGAGAAAGAATCTCCAATAGTCGTGCTCCTGCATACAACGCATCGTCAAATCCAAATTGGGGCTCGTTGAAACAGAAGTGACCGCTCATTTCTCCTGCCAGTAATGCACCTTCTGCCTTCATTTTCTGAATCATATTTGGATAGCCCGTTTTCCACATCAATGGCCTACCACCTTGTTCCTTAATATAGCGAGATAAATCAGAACCACTTTGTACATCAAAGAGAACGATGCCCCCTGGATCTCGAGATAAAATATCTCGTACAAACAACTTCATGACGCGGTCTGGAGAAATTATCTTATCGGTAACTACACCTAATCGGCTTCCGTCCCCACTGAAGGCAAGCCCTAGGTCTGCATTCTTTGTTTTAACGGTTTTAATTAGATCTTGGAGATTTTTAGACTGTGTTGGGTCTGGAAAATGATTTGGAAAACGGCTATCTATCTCACAAAACAACTCTTCGACACCACATTCTATCGTGCTATAAAGCCGAGAAGCAAAATCTCCAGCAACACCATTTCCACCGTCTACGACCACGCGCAATGGACGTCTTAATTGAACATACTCGCCAATCTGATTGAAATATTGCAACGTGACATCCGCACTTTGAGTGCTGCCAATTCCAGTGAAGAATTGTTTATTTTCAATGCGTTGCCGTATCTTCTCGAGAGCTTCTCCCGCAAGAATCTCCCCTTCTAATAAAATCTTCAAACCGTTCCAGTCTGAAGGATTGTGCCCAGCCGTGATCATCACTCCTGCGTTAGTCTCCATTTCTTGCACAGCAAAGTACATTAGCGAGATAGGAGCTTCTCCAAGATCGATAAGATTACAACCCGTAGCTAACATTCCGTCCATTAAAGCAGCGGAAAGCGCAGAGGAAGATTCCCGGTTGTCTCTTGCAACTACTACACTTTGGCAACCTCGTTCTAGTGCTTCTGAACCAACCGCTGATCCCAAAAGCTCAAAAAATTCTGTGTTAATTACTTCTCCTATGATCCCACGTACGTCATAAGCTCGAAATGGAGAAAACGCGGGGGAAGGAAGAAGAGTACTCAAACTGGCCCGAGCTGGAGGAACTTCACTCAGTACAACCTTTTGATTAGGAAGTTCAAGATCCGTAGATTTTCTTTCCGTGAATTCCAATACATTGGCAGATCCGAAATCTATCGGTGCTGGAGCGGGCGGACTCGGAGGAGGACTGAATTTCGCTGAATCCATACTGAGGACATGTAGATCATCAAACGAGGAAAGATCAGCAGACGTACTTGTGACTATAGGGATAATAGGAGATGGTAAAGGAGAAGCAGTCATTTCCAAAAGATTTTCAAATGCAGAGAGATCTGTTGTTGACGAAGGGGTCACAGGAGGTTCGTTAATGGGTTTCGTCTCTTCTACGACAGGTTCCTCTTCAGTAACTTCCGCCTGAGGCTCAACCGGCGTGGCCACCATCTCCGAAATAAAAGCATGCATGGGTGTTTCTGGTATTGCTGCAGTAGGCGAAACGATAGATTCCACAGCTTTCTTCGTTTCCGCAACCTTAGTTTCTTTAACAGGAGCCTTTTTTTCTTCTGAAAGAGATACATCTCCTGACATAAAAACAGGTATCACGTGTTTAGCAGCAGCTGGTGTAGTACTGCGCATCTTCGGTTTTGAACTACCACCCATCAAAGTCTGTTGAATGATCTCTAGTGCACCAGCGACAGTTCTAAAACGTGGAGTAGTTTGACTCAACATTTGATGGTTATGTAATTCTTTAATGAAAAGAGCCATGATTCGAACATCATGCCGTACGTCTTTGGAAAACGAACACTGGAGCCAACCAAAAACTAACACGATGAGACCTACTAAAGCGACAAAGACGCCAAAAAAGAGAGGAAGATGTTGCCCTTCCTGAAGGGACGTAAGATTCGGAGCGTAATACAATCGCCAACGAGTCCCCTCAATGTTCTGCCCAACTGCAAAAGTGGGACGAGTTTCGCTTTTGTTATAAAAAGTAATTTCTTGCCGGTCTGTTGTGTTTTGTGTTAGGGAAACATAGCTCTTTTGTTGAGTGTTCCCCCGTTTTGCTGCTTTGTCTAAAATGTTTTCTAAAGAATCTAAGGAAAGCAAAAGTAAAATGTGCCCAACAACCTCTTTTGAAGCTTGCACAGGACGGACAATGGCGATTGTATATTTATTTTCCACATACAAATGTATTTCTGCAGGTGGTTTTCCATTCTCTGATCCACGCAACATGGCCAAAGAAGTCATGTCCTCTTGCAAAGTATCCTTTCGCAAAAGGCGCACTCGAAAAGCACCCGGAAACAAATACTTTAATTCGGACTCACGAGCTGCGATCTCAATCTTATCTTTGCCGTTAATGAGACGTGCGATGTTAATATCCTGCGCTAGAGATTCCAGAAGAGAAACCTGTCCTTGCACAAAAGATGCGACCTCACGCGATAAAGCAGCACTCACTTGAGAGAATGCGTACTTTTGTTGGCGTTCGCTCTTACCTTCTTCGTACTGGAAAATAAAAAAACCTGCTGCTAAGATCCCTAAAAGACACAAGCACACTGCTGTGATCAAAACTGTAATTGGACCTTCAAAACAAGAATCTTCTTCCGTAGCGGCATGTTTTTTAGAGGAATCAGTGCTCATTGATGTTTAAATCACTTTAGAGAAATGTTGTGTTTTTTGGTTTCGCAAATAACGATCAAATACCATGCAAATATTTCGGATCAACAATTTTCCTCTAGGTTGTACTTTTATATGAGTAGAAGAGGTAGAAAGTAGGCCATCCGCTTCCATAACGGCTAATTCAGAAATCTCAGCAAAAAAATACTCATTACAATTGATTCCGTGCTTTCGCCTGATTCTTTCATAGTCTAAGTAAAAATGACAAATTAAATCTGAAATCACATCACGACGTATTATATCATCCATGTCGAGCTCTATTCCTCGAAAGATTGCCAAGTGACCTAAATCGATTTCGGAATAGTATTTCTCAATATCTTTTTGGTTTTGTGAATAGGTATTACTTATTTTCCCAATGGAAGTGGCACCAAATCCAATTAGGTCTGCATCCGAATGAGTAGAATATCCCTGAAAATTTCTGTACAAAGTACCTGACCTTTGCGCTTTGGCTAATTCATCTTCTGGCATGGCAAAATGATCCATCCCAATGTAAAGATATCCTTTTGATGTTAGTCGTTCAATGGTGGACTGCAAAATGGCTAGTTTTTCAGATGCACTCGGTAAATCTGAAATACAAATCCGACGTTGCGGAGAAAAAATTTCAGGCAAATGAGCGTAATTAAAAATGGACAAGCGGTTTGGACGAAACGCTAACACCTTTTCCAGTGTTTTTTGGAAACTTTCAACCGTTTGTAAAGGCAGCCCATACATCAGATCTACGCTGATAGAAGTAAAACCTTCTTGACGAGCTGTCTCCAAGACTCTACGGGTTTCTTCTTCACTTTGAATTCTGTTTATGGCGCGCTGAACATTGGGATCGAAATCCTGAACGCCCAAACTCATGCGGTTAAACCCAATGGATCGAAGCAATGCAATAGTATCTTGGCGTGCTTCCCTAGGATCTATTTCTACGGAATACTCCCCAGCCTCAGACAATGAAAAATGACGCTGAGTTTCCTCCATTAAAACTTCCATTTCCCGATTAGAAAGGAAAGTAGGAGTCCCACCTCCCCAGTGTAATTGTTCCACAGTACGGCTACGATCGAATAAAGACCCCTGCAGTTCAATTTCTCGATGCAACCGATTAAGATAGAATGCACTTTTATTTCTATCTTTCGTGACTATTTTGTTACAAGCACAGTAATAACATACTGTGTCACAAAAAGGGATGTGAAAATAGAGAGACAATGGCCTAGCGGTAAGATTACTTTTTTTTACTGCTTCTTGGTAATCATGCGCTCCAAAATTTTCGTGGAATTGAACAGCAGTTGGATAAGAAGTGTAGCGTGGTCCAGAATAGTCGTAACGTCGAATTAATTCAGAATCAAAAACTAAGGTTTGATCCATAAGTATGCCTCAATACCAATCTTCAGTTTGGCCCATTAAATGATAAGCTACCAAACCGATCCATTCATGCACCACTTCATCTATTTGAAACAACGATTTAGAAAAACCAAGTGGTGATCTAAACAATGCATTTCGACCTGTTTGAAAACTTACTGGGTATGGAATTACTTTCCAGTTTAGTTTTTTAAAAACACCTGCTGCTCGTGGCATGTGGATAGCAGAAGTCACCAATACCCAGACTTCATCTGATTTAGGTTGTACAAGAGACTGACTAAATTGTACGTTTTCATAAGTATTTCGCGATTTTTCTTCAAAAAGAATCCTCTCTAACGGGAATCCAAGATGAGAAAAGATTTCTTTTGCAAAAGTAGATTCTAAGATATCAGGATCCAATACAGATCCTGTTCCTCCGGAGAAAACCAATTTGGCCTCCGGGTGCTGACGTGCTAAGTAGACAAATTCTGTAATCCGAGAAGCGTTGTGATTGAGTTTGGGGCTATGCCAAACGGAAGAAGCAGAAGGATCGATCATTCCGCTCAGTACAATGATTCCATCAATCCGACTGGGTAAAACAGGAATTGGAAAACGAGACTCTAAGGAATAAGCTAACCAGGCATCTATAGGAAGAAACGTACAAGTAATAAAAACTACTGCTACTGATAAAACAATCTTTTTTCCAAATCGAACCAACGTTTGATTCCTAAAATATTGAAAAAGTGCGCCAAAAAAGAGAAAAAATACTAAAAAATTTGCCGGAGATGCAAACACCCAAAGTATTTTGGAAAGTAAAAATGCCATGTTTTTTCTGCAGTGTGAAACAACTATTCAACAAAAAAAGGCGACCCCTACGGGCCGCCTCCTTCAGGCATTACGGGTGACCACTTACTCTCACTCGTGCAACCTTACATCCCATTACTTAACCATCGGAACAATGAGAGGCACGATGAGCAGTGCAACAATGTTGATGATCTTGATCAGAGGATTGATGGCAGGTCCCGCGGTATCCTTATAGGGATCGCCTACGGTGTCCCCGGTCACTGCTGCTTTGTGGGCATCCGAGCCCTTTCCACCAAAGTGATTGTCTTCGATGTACTTCTTGGCATTATCCCAAGCACCCCCACCCGTGGTCATCGAAATGGCCACGAACAGACCGGTTACGATCGTACCCAACAGGACACCACCTAGTGCCTGAGGCCCTAAGGTTAGACCGACCAACACAGGTACCGCAACTGGCAGTAAAGAAGGAATCATCATTTCTGCAATGGCGGCTTTGGTCAACATGTCAACTGCTCGGGAGTAGTCAGGTTTGGCCGTTCCTTCCATGATGCCTTTAATCTCCTTAAACTGACGACGAACCTCCACTACTACGGAGCCTGCAGCGCGGCCCACTGCTTCCATAGCCATGGCACCAAAGAGGTAAGGAACCAACCCACCAACAAACAGACCAATGATGACCATATGGTCGGAGAGGTCAAAGGTTAAATGAGATCCACGAGCACTCAAGGCATGAGTGTAGTCAGCAAACAACACTAAGGCAGCCAATCCAGCAGAACCAATGGCATAACCCTTGGTGACTGCCTTCGTAGTGTTCCCTACTGCATCCAGAGGATCGGTCACACTACGGACTTCTTTAGGTAGCTCAGCCATTTCGGCAATGCCACCAGCGTTGTCAGTGATGGGACCATAGGCATCGAGGGCAACGATCATCCCTGTCATCGAAAGCATTGAAGTAGCGGCGATTGCAATGCCGTACAACTCTGCCAGATGATAGGCACCCCAAATGCTACCGCATACTGCCAAGACAGGCAAAGCAGTGGCTTTCATAGACACGGCAAGACCTGCAATGACGTTGGTACCATGACCCGTGGTGGAAGCCTCTGCAATATAACGAACTGGAGCGTACTCCGTTGCGGTGTAGTACTCCGTAATGACTACCATCAGAGCAGTCAAAATCAAACCAATCATGGCAGCACCATAAATCTTGATCCAACCAGCTCCCATCATCGTCATCGTAATTGGCAAGAAGGCAATAGCAGCAATCACCCCAGAGACAATCACGCCCTTGTAAAGGGCAGTCATGATCTTCTGGCCTTCTTCATATTTCACAAAGAAAGTACCGACTACAGAAGCAATGATCGAAATGCCACCTAACACCAAGGGATACATAACTGTACTATCCGCCCAATCACCTTCTTTGGACATGAGGAAACCCAACAGCATGGTAGCAATAGTAGTTACTGCATAGGTTTCAAAAAGGTCAGCAGCCATGCCTGCACAGTCACCAACGTTATCGCCGACGTTATCTGCAATCACGGCGGGGTTACGTGGATCGTCTTCCGGAATGCCAGCCTCTACCTTGCCGACAAGATCAGCACCGACGTCAGCACCTTTAGTAAAGATACCGCCACCGAGACGAGCAAAAATAGAGATCAAGGAACCACCAAAGCCAAAACCAACGAGGGCTTTGACAGCTTCTTCAGCAGGTACCCCAAGCATGTGAAGTAGACCGTAGTAACCGGCCACTCCTAGCAGACCCAGTCCCACCACCAGCATGCCAGTGATGGCACCCCCGCGGAAGGCGACCTGCAATGCATTGTTGATCCCACCACGGGCGGCTTCTGCGGTGCGCACATTAGCACGAACCGAGATATTCATGCCGATGAAGCCTGTCAACCCTGACAGAACAGCACCCAAGGCGAAACCAATGGCAGTCCAAGTTCCAAGAGCTACGAAAATGACTACGAACAACACAGCACCCACCATGGCGATGGTGGTGTATTGTCGCTTCAGGTATGCAAGAGCTCCTTCCTGGATGGCACTCGCAATTTCCTGCATCCGGGCGTTCCCCGGCGACAGTTTTAGAATCCACTGCCGCGAATACAGTCCATAGCCGATAGCGACTAAGGAACAGACTAATGCAAACAACAAACTCCTCATCACCAACCTCCCCTCAAGGGTAAATTGACCTACAAAAACACTAGATTTGAGATCTGTCTACAAACCCAAAACATTTTACCACGGGTGCTACTCCCTGATTGCTTGGCCGCTACTTGACTAGAAACGGAACAAGTTTTTTAGGAACGGCAATGTTCTGCATTCTGGCGTAGGTTGGTAGACCCTGCGAGTAAGGAGGGTAATCCTCTCCCACAATCAATGGTTGCAAGTACCGGCGACAAGCACTGGTAATGCCAAAACCATCTTCAGTAATGAACTCACGAGGCATCTTTTTCTCGACATTGGCCACCTGGGCGAGTGGTGCCATGCCGATCTCCCAAAGATAAGGATCTTCTGAGGTGCGTAGAATGGCAGGCATAACCGCATTATGGCCTGCAAGAGCAAATTCAACAGCTGCTTTACCTACTGCGTAGGCCTGATCGACGTCCGTTTTTGAGGCTAAATGGCGAGCAGCTCGTTGGAGGTAATCGGCAACCGCCCAATGATACTTGTGTCCTAGTCTGTTTTTAACCAAAGAGGCAATTACTGGCCCTACTCCGCCAAGTTGGGCGTGTCCAAAAGCGTCTTTTGTACCTGCTTCTGCTAGAAAACGACCTTCTGCATTGCGAACGCCTTCCGACACTACTACCGTACAGTAGCCATGTTCAGATACTCGGCGGTTTACCTGTTCTAGGAAACGTTCTTCGTCCAATGGTACTTCTGGAAACAAGATCACGATGGGAATTTCAGTATCTGGCGTAGAAGCAAGACCCCCCGCAGCAGCGATCCAACCCGCATGGCGCCCCATTACTTCTAAGATAAAGACCTTGGTAGAGGTCTTGGCCATGGAAGCAACATCGAACGAGGCTTCTCGAGTGGAAACCGCAATGTACTTAGCGACTGATCCGAAACCCGGGCAGGTATCCGTAATTGGGAGATCGTTATCTACCGTCTTTGGGATGTGAATGGCTTGGATCGGAAAACCCATGGTCTCGGAAAGCGCAGAGACCTTATGACAAGTATCTGCAGAATCTCCACCGCCATTATAGAAAAAGTAACCAATATCGTGTGCTTTGAAAACTTCTAAAAGCCTTTCGTATTCGGCACGGTTCTTTTCTAGGCTTTTTAACTTATAACGGCATGAGCCGAAAGCACCTGACGGGGTATACCGAAGAGCCGCGATGGCCTCTACAGATTCCAGAGTGGTATCGATCAAATCTTCTGACAATGCGCCAATGATCCCATTCCGTCCTGCGTAGACTTTTCCGATTTGAGCAGAATAGGCACGTGCGGTTTCGATTACGCCACAAGCCGAAGCATTGATGACTGCAGTTACGCCTCCAGATTGGGCGTAAAAAATGTTTTTAGGCACTAAAATTACTCCTAAGTAGAAAGGCTATTCTCCGCCTTTGGCTTCGTGGTCAGCTTGCACCTGTAATAAATGGGTGATGCAAGTCTTGATATCTGAATATTCGGGTACACCAGTCCCGTATTGGGTCCTAGCTCGATAAAAGAACAAACATCGAAAGTGATTGTCCCCAATTTTGGAGAGCAAAAAAGAAGCCCCTCGCCCTTCCCAGTAGAGCCCCGGGCAATTTGTTAGTTCCCGATCTTCTGGGTACAAGCGCAACTCGCTAGTGACTGCTTCGATTTCAACTGGTGCACCATAACGACGATGGGTTGCCTCCTGCACCACACGTATTTCTTCTTCTAAAAAATCTGCTATTGGGATCATCAATGGTTCTCATCCTATTAACTACGGCCAATCTACTGGATTCCTAAAAAATTGAATAATCTTCGGTTTTATCTCAGCATTCGCTAGGAATAGATCCCAAGCGCAGTCGCCCTCCTGCAAAGGACTCCACGACGCGTGGGTAAATTTTGTGCTCTTCAGTCAAGACACGTGCTGCGAGCGTTGTTTCTGTGTCACCGGGGAATACTGGAACCTTGGCTTGCAAGATCACTGGCCCACCATCCAGCTCTTCCGTCACAAAATGGACACTTGCACCATGTTCTTGAACTCCTGCTGCTAACGCACGAGCATGCGTGTGTAACCCTCGAAAGGCAGGGAGTAACGCAGGGTGAATGTTTAATATTTGGCCAAGAAATCGTTTTACAAAAACAGGGGTTAAAATCCTCATGAATCCTGCGAGTACTACCAATCCGGGATCATAAGTTTCTACACGTTGCACTAATGCTTCATCGTAGGCTTCCCTAGAGGGAAAATCTCTGTGACACAACACCTCCGATGGAACACCTGCCCGACGGGCCCGAGTCAACGCAAAAGCATCCGGCTCATTGCTAATCACTCCAACGATTTTGGCTATTTTACAAGAATCAAGCAATGCCTGGAGGTTACTCCCTCCCCCTGAAACAAGAACTACGGTACGCACTGTGTGGGTCTCAAGAATCTAAGGATGTACTGGAAAATTCATATTCCATACGCTCCGAAGGAATCTGCAAATAATCTCCTTGGATAAAATCTACCCCATACTGCCAAAGTAGACTCAATGTATTGGCATCAGAAACTGACTCCGCAATGGTACGTTTCCCAATGCTGTGTACTTGTCCGTTGAGCGTGCGTACCAAAGTTTGGTTTCCAAGGTTGTTCACCAGATTACGTATCAGGTCACCGTCAATTCTAAAATAATCTACTTCAAGCTGTCGCAACGGTGAATCATTTCCTTCCGCTTTAAGACAATGGCTTAAGGCAAAGTTACAACCCATTTCACGGAGTTGAGTGATTAAGTCACGCACCCGCGACATATTTCTCTCTGCTAGCGTTCCTCTTATTTGTAAAACCAATGAGCTCATCGGTACATCGAAAGATTTTGTAATCATTTCTAGCCAAATAGGAAAGTCTTTGTCTAAGACACTACCTTGGGAAAGGCTCACTAGCAACCAAATAGACTTTTCTACCTGTTCAGAAAGTGTTTTTAATGCAGTAGACAAGACCCAACGGTCTACCGCAGTTTGGAGAACCGCTTCTTCCGTTGCCTGCATTACTCGTTCTGGCAAATACCGAATTTCATTCGGATTTTCAGGGTTCTTAAAATATGGCAATACCTCATAAGCCCCTGGACTATCTTCTCGTAAATACAAAATCGGTTGATAGAGCAGAGACAAACTACCTGATTCCAAAGAAAGTCGAAGAAATATAACTTCTTCTGGAGAAGCAGGTTCCAGAGGTGGTAAAGACGGGGGCGGAGGCAAATGAGGTGGTATTGTTTCAAAAAATTTCTCTTCTGTAACCATCATAAGCATTGGATCCACTTCGATCTGAGATGGGACCTGTGACAGAACTTGAGAGAATAAGTCCAGACTGTCGATAGAAAGGTTAGAAATAGTTACTTGAATGCAAGGTTCCCCATCTAATACTGACTGTGAAAATTCTATTTTTGCGGGAAATTGTGTACCATCCGCGCGCAATGCTTGAATTTCTAAAGGTTCTAGCGGTTTTCCAGCAGGTTTTGTAACTCGCAAACGTTCTTTTAATGCAGGACGTTTCGATGAAGGTACCATATCCAGAAATGTAAGACCAATCACGTCTTCTTCGTTTGAAAAACCAAAAATTTGGAGATAGGACAAATTAGCAAATACATGAACACCTTCTTGTATGTATGCGATAGCATCCCGAGAATTTCGAAGTAAAACCAGGGAACGCCCTTCTAATCCTTTCAAGTTTGAATTACAAATTTCTAATTCACGCTTTAGCTTTGAGTTTTCTAATTCTCGGCGCACTACCTTTTGTAAAAAAACATCTGGTTGACTCGGCACGATGTCCCTGGCACCTGCCTCTAACGCCTCTAATCGTTGAGCGGTAGAGACTTCGTCTGCCACCATGATTACTGGAATGTCTTTTTGCTGAAGTATACTGATTATGTTAGCGATCGGAACCTCTGTAGATTCTAAAAGGAATAGTACAATGTCCCATTCTTGACTTTTCAGTGCGGTTTTAAACTGATCTTCTTCCTGTATTCTCAAATCTCGCAGAACGTATCCCACGTTTCTCAAATGATTTTTTAGGACTTCTGCATCATTCCAAGAATCGCTAAAAATAAGCAACCGTAATATGTCCCCTTTGCCCATTTGGTTACCCTCGATATATTTTAGAAAAATTCTAATGAGACACTTTTTGTCGAATTGCCATGACTGCCTGATTTCTCAAAGTTTTTAAGAGTGTAAGTGGATTATTTGCGTCTAACATACCAGATCGATTGTGATCTGCGTAAATCAATCCAATAGGGTTATTGTTTACGAAGATTGGATAAATAACTACACTGCGTGCTGGGATGAGTACTCTAAACCAATTTGGAATCAGCCCTGCGTATGCTTTGTCATCAATGTCAGCTATGATGATATCTTGTCTTTTCGTGATTGCGAGAGTAAAAATATCTGGCTTATTTCTTAAAGAAATCCGCATGCCTCTCCGTATTTCTTCAATCTCTGAACCAAAACCAAAACGAACATGGACTGCTTCTCGATTTTTATCAAGCACTAAAAATAAAACATGGGAAAAACCAAATCCACGATAAATAGTTTCTAGGATGGTCATTAATATTTGATTCAAATCATACTCTTCCAACAATGTATTAGAAATTTCTTCAATGCTATCTTGCAACATTCTTTCTATGGATGCTTCTTCTGAGAGAATAGGCACTGACGGTACTTGAATTGCTGTTGGCGTAGAAGAAACATTTTCTCCTTCTTCAGAATTTTGAGTGCCTTCTTCTAAATTTTCTCCTGTTTCTAAACCAGCGGTAATCATTTCTGCTGCATGTTGTAATTTTTTGAAATATTGGCTCCCTTCTAATCGCATGTTTACCGCTTCTGAAAATCTTCGGACGTTTTGAACCGCAGCAGTAACAAGCTCATCTACATCCTTGCTACTAATTGATAAGAAAGTACCAAAACGATTTGCAACATACCTCAATTTTTCGTTTCTGATTTCATCGTCACAAATGGTAGCCTCATTAAATTCTCTGGCAAAGTTAGCAAAAATTTTTAACATTTCTGCGTCGTTATTTGGTTTTCCAATTTTTCCTTCTGGAAGAATGTCCATACTTTGCAGAATGCTCTCTGGAAATTGCCATGCCTTAGAAATGCCTTGACCAATTTCCTTCGTAGTAAGCCCAATTACAGAATTATAAGCGGTGGCTTCGCTTGCACCTTTTCTTTCTATGAGATCTCGAATCTCTCCATATTCTTCTGGAAAATAATAAATGGTGAGAAGGCGACCTAAATTATGAAACATAGCGCAAATAAAAGCTTCCTCTGGGTCTGAGAACCTCATTCTCTCCGCTACATCTTTACAAAGCACTGCGTTGAAAAAACCAGAGATAACTCCGTCCCGAAGTTCTTCACGTTGTTGTCCATTTTTAATGTGTTCCATTAACACTACACTCAGTGCTGCCATGCGTACTTGTTCAAAACCAAGTAGAGAAACCGCGCGGGATACCGTAGTAATTTTTGTAGAAGAACGTCGATATAAAGGGGAGTTTACTAATTTGAGTAATTTGCTCGTTAAACCGTAATCTTTAAGAATGAGATTAGTTAAGTCTGCCGTCGAAGTTTGATCTGGACGAATCGCACGTTTATTGATTTCCATAATATGATGAGAAAGCGCAGGAAAATCTGTTTTGAAACGCATCCTTCTGAGTAAAAAATCCATGGCTCCTTGTTTGTTAATGGGAACATTTTCTTTTTCCTCTTCTTCCTTCTTTTGTTCTATTTGAAAATAGCCTTCAATGGCTTTTCGCATAGCCGTTGCATTTTCATAGCGTGCGCTGGATTTTCTTTCCAAGGCTCGCATAACGATCACATCTATATTTTTATCTAAATCTGGGTTTCGAAGAGAAGGCGGATCAATTGGATGGTTAGCGATGGCATTGATAATAGCAAATTCGTTAGTCTCTTGAATGACTGGTTGCTGAATTAACATTTCAAAAAGAATGAGACCCAGAGCAAAAATATCAGATTTTTCGGTTAGTGGACTATTGTCAAAATGTTCTGGAGACATGTATATCAGAGATCCCCACATTCCCAAGGAAGCATCTTGACGCGAACCAATCATTCGAGAAACGCCAAAATCCATGATTCTAGGATTGCCCGCACGATCTACCATAATGTTATGCGGACTTAAGTCCCCATGCAGAATTTTGTTAGCGTGGGCGTGGCCAATGCCTGCCAAAATCTGATCCATCATGCTTAAACAACGAGCAATTGGTAGAGGACCATTTTGTTTCATGTATTGCTTCAGAGAAGTGCCTTCGATAAATTCAAAAACTAGATAAGGAGAGCCATCCAGTTCTCCTACTTCGTAGATTGGAATGATATTAGGGTGGCTAAGTCGACTAACCGCTCTTGCTTCTTGCAACAACATTGCTTGCCGTTCAGTGGCGTTTGGCTGAATCCGTAATGTTTTGATGGCTACGTTGCGTTGTAATTGTGAATCTTGGGCTAGGTACACCACCCCCTGTGAGCCTTTTCCCAGCTCTTTCAAGACTAAAAAACGCCCGATAAAACGAGTTGACGGAGGGGGAAGCGTATCTTTTACCGGTCTAACAGGGGGCATCGTGGTAGCTGGAAAAACCTAGAAGAAGATAGTATAGAGATTTTCAAAACAATTGCTTTGTTGAACTTGATGGTCACATTCGCCATACTTGAAGCGGCCCGCTCAAAAGATCAGATACCTCTAGGGTTAGGTCAGGTGCTCTTACCTCCGGAGGACAAAACCGATTGCTGATGAAAAGGGATCCTGAAGGCATTTCGGCACATGCTTTTTCCCAAAGTCGGGACATAGGTGCTGGGGATAGAAAACAATACACCACATCGTAATTCTGGAGGGAAAAAGACCAAAAGTCTCCCCAATGTACTCGGCAGTTTACTTTCTTGCGAAGGCGTATGTGCGATAACAACCACGGGATAGGTGCGGACTCTACGCCTTCGAATTGTCCTTGAGGGTGGAGTTCTGAGAGTGTGGAAAGCACTCCTCCAAGCCCACAACCTACGTCTAAGAAGCGACAAGACCTAGGTAAAACCTCAGCTAATGCTCTTATTGCAGAGCGACCTGATAAATACAGAGGCACACGCTCTCGGAACGCATTCCTTTCGACTAACCAAACCGCAGAAAATGCGCCAAGCCAAACTAGAGAGTTCACCGCGGTCGAGGAGGATTCTTGGGTTTTGAGGAAGGTTTTGTTGTATCTGCTTTAGCATCTGATACCGGAGGTGTCGAAACCACTGGAGCAGTTGCAGGAGCTTTGGGTGCAACGGTAGTCGGAGCTTTAGGAATACTAGGTGTTTTAACAACAGTAGGCACTGGCATTGGCGGAGACACTGGCGGCATAGCAGGTGCACTAAGTCCCGGAATGGTTGGCAGTTGAATTGGCGAAATGGGCGTGAACCCAGGCACTCTAGGTAGTGCTTGTGTCGGACTACTAGGTGCAGGTGCTGTCAATGTTGGTGCACCTTCTGGGGGTGGAGCAGCTCCCTTACCGACTTCCAAGTTAGGACCACTGTTTTCCACGAGTTCTCTTTCTGCACTTCGTTTCATTACGATGATTGAAATACGACGGTTGACCGGACTCATGGGGTCTTTTGGGTCCATTGGAACACTAGAAGCCAGTCCGACCACTCTTAAAAATTTTTCTTCCTGAATACCTCCAGCGACAAGAGCGCGTCGTGCTGCATTTGCCCGATCTGCAGATAACTCCCAATTACTGTAGCCTCGTCCTCCTCCGCCAAAAGGATGTGCATCCGTATGACCTGTAATGCTGAGGTGGTTGGGGAGTTGATTAATCACAGGTGCAATCTGGCGAATAATCTCGGTAGCATATGACTCCATACGTGCGGAAGCTAGGTCAAACATTGGCCGTTTGGACTCATCCACAATCTGAACTCGGAGTCCTTCTGTCGTGATGTCAATCCGGAATTGTTGATTAAATTGTTGTAACAGATCACTGTGGTTGATCAAACTTTGTAGCTCTTCTTTAGTTTTTTTAAGTTGAATGACCTCTTCTGCTGCGATTGCTTCTTCTAAATCGCTTTCTGCTTCAGAACTTGCCGCAGATCCGCCACTTTCTGTATCATCGGTTTTTCCAGTGTTAGAAATGTGAGAACCCTCGGATTCGTTAGAAGCGGAGATTTTAACGTCCCGTTGTCCAGAATTGGTCATTTTGACTTGGCCTGCCTTGTGTGTGAGATCGTCTCCTCCTCCGGGAATAATTCGAGTAGCATCTCCAGAGCCACGTCCACCACTCATGGAAGGTTTCCAAGGATTCTGAAAAAAGTCTGCAATTCCCTTAAGATCTCCCTCTGTCACCGACCCCAATAGCCACATGAGCAAAAAGAACGCCATCATGGCGGTCACAAAGTCAGCATAAGCTAGCTTCCAAGCACCACCATGGTGTCCTCCGCCACCCTTTTTGACCCTTTTAATAATGATTGGGCGTTTTTCGTCGGTCACAAGTTTGTACCTCTTTTCAGCCTAGAGCGTTTTTCGATTAAGTTGAGTGTAGCCTGAGTCAAGCAAATAATGAAAGCACTCATCTGGAGGAAAAAAATCAAGTGCTTCGCCAATAGCGATCCAAAGGGTATCAAGGGTTCGTTTGGCCACTTTACGAAGTGGCTGTTTTAGTTTGGCAAAAACTTGCTCGATAGGGTTAAAATCAGGGCTATAAGGAGGAAGATAAAGCAAGCTTGCACCTACTGCTTCGATTTTTTCACGAACCCCTCGTACTTTATGAGAACTTAGGTTATCAACACACACAACATCTCCTTTTGACAAGGTTGGAACCAACGCTTGTTCGACGTAAGCAAGAAAGGTCTTCCCATTTATTAGTCCATCAAAAACATAAGGAGATGTAATTCTGTCATGTCGCAAAGCGGCCATCAAAGTAGTTGTTTTACAATGCCCGTGTGGGGAAAAACCTATTCATCTTTTTCCACGATGAGAACGCCCATAGTGGCGTGTCATAGAGGTCGAAAACCATGTCTCATCTATAAAGCCAGCTTGCTTGGATCGAGCGTTGGTTGCATTCGGTACCATAAATCACGCTTTTCGGCCACATCTTTGCGATGTTGTTCCTCGGCAAATAGAGTTTATAAGTGAGTTGCATAGCACGCAAAAAACGATCTACTGCCGATACACTGACTTTAATATCAATGGCAGCCAACTTGGTTTGCATTTCAGTCAATGTCTGATCTGGTTCTGCTGCAATCAGCTCTTTTACCTTTTCAGTATGTGCTGTCAACTTTGATTTCTTATAACCACCCATTTTATCTGGGGTCAAATTTCCCGTTTTTCGTAATCGAGCCATGTATCGCCCAACGGTTGCTTTCCCAATCTTGAACATTCTTGCTACTGAGTTTTGTGAATATCCTTCTTGCACCGCTTGCTTGACTCTTTCCCTTAAATCCTGTGAATACGATCTTGCCATCTTACCCTACCTCTCAGTTCAACTCCTACTATATTACCATCATCCACTTAATTGAAAAACGCTCTAATAAGGAGGGGTGCCCGAAGGGCGGGGTGGTTTGCACTCTTTTCAGACCTTATTAAACATAAGAGCCGTCAACACGAAATCTAGGGCAAGTACTGCCAACGCCGTGTGCACTACTGTTTTTGTGGTTGCTCGACTAACCCCCTCTGCGGTGGGAAGCGCGTCGTATCCTTGAAACAGAGCAATCCAAGTGGCTGCGAATCCAAAAACTACGCTCTTGAGCATCCCATTTCCGATATCCCTTCGAAGATCTAATTTGGCTTGCATCTGAGACCAGAAGGCACCGTCATCCAGTCCTAGTAGACCTACCGCAACGAAATAGCCTCCTAAAATGCCAACGGCACTGAAAATCGCTGCTAAAAGGGGCATTGACACCACTCCAGCCATGAAACGCGGTGCGAGCACGCGCTGAATAGGATCTACTGCCATCATTTCCATGCCAGACAGTTGTTCAGTGGCTTTCATGAGGCCAATTTCAGCCGCCAATGAGGATCCAGCCCGCCCACCAAAGAGCAAAGCACTGACCACAGGTCCTAACTCCCGAACGAGGGAAAGTGCGACCAATACGCCCAAGGATTGAGCTGCGCCGAAATCTACCAAGGTGTTGTACCCCTGAAGACTGAGTACCATGCCCACAAATGTGCCAGATACTATGATGATGATTAGAGAACGTGTACCGACAGAGTGAATTTGCTTAACCAACTCGCGTGGGTAGCGAAGCAACGCAGGCAGAGCCAGCAAAATTGAGTACAAAAGCAGGTGGGCACGCCCAAAATGAGTGAGGGTTTTGAGTGTCCAACGTCCTAGAGCCGAGAGCGAGTGCGTCAAATCAATTCTCCGAGTAGATCTCGTGCCAAAGGAGGCGCAGGATAATGAAATGGGACTGGGCCTTCAGCACTAGCGTACATAAATTGGCGCACCCATGGGGAATCACTGTCTTTCATCTCTTCAGGAGTACCTTGCGCAACTATTTTGCCCCCAGCAATCAGGTATAAGTAGTCTGCGATTGTGCTCGTTTCTTTTACGTCATGAGAAACCAAGAGACTAGTAATTCCAAGGTTATAGTTGAGCGTTCGAATGAGTCGTACCAATACTCCGAGAGAGATCGGATCCTGACCAGTAAAAGGCTCATCGTACATCACCATCATAGGATCCAGAGCAATAGATCGAGCTAATGCAACTCGCCTACCCATGCCACCTGAGAGTTGTGTGGGCATGAGGTCTTTAGCGCCACGCAACCCAACTGCTTCGAGTTTAAGTAGGACTAGATCTCGAATCATCTCTTCCGACAAATTAGTATGTTCGCGCAACGGGAAAGCAACATTCTCAAAAACATCTAAATCTGTGAGTAGTGCCCCTGCCTGAAAAAGCATCCCCATGCGTTTTCGCAATGCGAACAGTTCGTGCCTAGTTAATTGGTGAACATTTAGACCTTCTATTTCAACTTGTCCTGAATCTGGAGTAGCCTGTCCTCCAATCAATCGCAGCAGTGTAGTCTTGCCAGTGCCACTAGGTCCCAAAATACCGGTTACTTTTCCTTTTGGGATGGTTAGACTCACATCATCAAAGATGACTCGGTCCCCACGCTTAAAACACAGGTTTTGAATCACCACGAGGGGAAAAGCTAAAGCAGGACTCATCAATCTACCTTTTCCAAATAACTAGCCTAGAACTGCACTGGCCAAAATCGAACCATGGTCACCAGAGATTGGGTGATCTATTTGGTGTTCTTCAATGAAGACGTTTGCAAACAAGTTGTTCATCCACTGTTTTCCCTCTTGGGTAACCTGAAGGTAGTGTAATGCGTCTTCAATGAGGGGACGAACTACTGCCCAGAAAAATTTTGGATAAGAGCGACGCAGGTCTTCTGGGTTTTTATAATTGAGAATTTTTGCAGCTCCCGTTTCTTCAAATTCTCGGTACAACGCAGCACACTTGATTAAGTATTCCATGTCGGCCATTTGTCCGATCAGGTCAGCAGCGCGCACCAAACCGGGATAGTCTCCTCCGGGTGCATAAGCACTGTCTCTTGGGACTGGGAAACGGGTTCGTTCGATACAGGATGCGATCATGTCCGCGTCAAGAACTGGCACGGAAGAAAATCGTTCGCGCGCAAAAATTTGAGATCGAGTCACATGATACGGGGTTAAGGCGGCGTCTGTAGACGAACGAGGAACGGAAATAGTGGAACCATCAAAATCTTTTACGTAGTACCCGACCCCATCTCCGCGGCAAATACCACGCACATAGCCGATGTCATGGCATAAGATCGCAATCACAAAGTGCAACCAATCTCGAGGGGACACGTCTCCACGAGAAAGAAACTTTCCCCTTAGAATATCTTGTCCCGCCTCAGCAGCTTGGACTGTGTGGGTAATACTATGGTAGGGGGCGTCTGTGTTGGCAACTGTTTCTAAGGCAATTCGACTGCAGTACTCTAAGATTTTAGGATACTCTGGGTTCCAAAGGCCATACAGTTCTAAATAATTACTTTGCAAGTGTGCTATGTAGGAATCTATGATCAGTTTTGTGCAGTTAAACATCAGCAGTTTTCTCTATTCCATTCCTTAGGGCCTGCCCAAGCCAAAACAAAGTTTGGGTAAGTCAACTGCACGGGGTCAAGACATAATAGATCATTTTTCGGTACGCATGGAAGACCCTGCCCTTCAGGGTAGGGAAATGGATAGCAAAGCTCTAGTCTGAGATCTACTGCGGCACTGGGTTTTGGAACTAGAACTTTAGCATTCTTAGCTTTACAAAAAGCGAAGCCCGGCAGCCCTCGCAAGGGATACAAAACTAGGAAAAGAAGTATTGACGTTAGCACAGTCCAGAACACGAAGAGGGCCTTGGGCGCGTAACCCAGCCATGGCAAAAGCCATGGCGATTCGGTGATCTCCGTGGCTATCAATCGTACCCCCTGAAAAAGAACCACCTTGGATCACCATGCCATCGGGGAGAGGGGTAGCCTCTATTCCGAGTGTTCGCAATCCATTTGCCATAGCCTGAATGCGGTCGCTTTCTTTTACCCGTAGTTCGGCTGCATCGGTGACCCGAGTTTCCCCTTTGGCGCAAGCAGCTGCCACGAAAATGGCTGGAAATTCGTCGATTGCCAATGGTACCCATTCCGATCGGACTGCAATGCCATGCAGAGGAGCATAGCGCACGAAAATTTCGGCTACGGGTTCTCCCCCTACGGTTCTCTCATTTCTGATTTCAGTGGTAGCACCCATGGCTTCCAAAATGTGGAGGATGCCTGTCCGAGTAGGGTTGATGCCCACATGTTCTAACACCAATTCAGAACCAGGGCAAATACTCGCACCTACTAAAAAAAATGCTGCTGAAGAAATGTCAGCGGGTACTTCGATGCGCGTGGCTTGTAACTTGCCTCCGCCCACGAGAGAAATTTTTTGGCCTTCGTGCTTTACCGAGTAACCAAAACCCGTGAGCATCCTTTCAGTGTGGTCCCGACTTGGCGCAGGTTCCGAGACTGAGGTTCCGCCAGAAGCATATAACCCTGCTAAAAGTATTGCAGATTTTACCTGAGCACTGGCCACCGGCGAGTGGTAATCGATGCCTCGCAGATTTGAATTGCCTCGTATTCGAAGAGGAGCGGTGCCCTGCGCAGTAGCTTCAATGATGGCTCCCATTTTGGAAAGGGGATCCATTACACGTCGCATGGGACGACGAGAAAGAGATGCATCCCCAACCAACACACTATCAAACGATTGACCTGCCAACAGGCCCGCCATGAGACGCATCGATGTCCCAGAATTGCCAAGATCTAGCGGCCCCGCTGGTGCCTGCAAACCATGCAAACCCACCCCTTGAACGGTGACTCGGTTTTTGTGAGGGCCTTCAATCTGAACACCCATGACCCGGAAAGCGCGTAACGTTGCAAGACTATCTTCACCTTCTAGGAAGCCTTCAATTTCGGTGGTTCCTTCCGAGATAGCTCCCAACATAATGGCGCGATGCGAAATAGATTTATCACCCGGGACGCGCAGATGGCCGAGGAGGGGGCCTCCTCCTGAGATTTTGAAGTTTATGGAGTCCATTTCTAAAGGTTTACTCATTAAAAGATCGCACAAACACTAAATCTTGAATAGAATGGCCAAGCCTGATTCCACGAGTTTCAAACCGAGTGTATCCATTCCTAATCATAGATCCTCCAGTGTCTGAGACACTCTTCCAGCCCAGTACTTCTGAAAATACTGTCTTTATCTGGGTTGCATACTCTTCCCAATCAGTAGCCAAGTGTACCAGACCTTCTGGTTTTACCTTTTTGTGAAGTAGCTCTACAAACTCAGGTTGTACCAAACGACGCTTGTAGTGTTTTCTTTTAGGCCACGGATCTGGGAACAGAATGTAGACCCGTGTTAGGGCATGATCTTGGATTTGAGTACGCAAAACTTCTACTGCGTCGGCACAAAACACTCGAACATTCCCGATCTCCTTTACCTGCAGCTCCCCAAGCAACTGCCCCACCCCAGGTCGATGGACTTCTATCCCAATGAAGTCCACTTCCGGGTGTTCTTTGGCCTGACTTATTAAAAATTTTCCAGTGCCAAAACCAATTTCTAAATAAACTGGGGCGCGCCGACCAAAGATTTGACCAAAATCTAAAATTTTTTCTTCTAATGCGTAGACATGCCAGAGGGTACTAAGATTCCGTTCTTGAGCTGCCGTCATTCTGCTTTCGCGTCGGACAAAACTCCGAATCGGAGGATAATCGGTACTCAGAAAAATAAACCCTCTATTGGGGAAGAAGCAGAAGCATAGGCTTTACGTGGAATACGACCCGCGAGGTAAGCGGCACGCCCTGCTTCCACAGCCCGTTTCATGGCAGAGGCCATGCGGACTGGATAACGAGCCGATGCAATCGCAGTATTCATCAGGACGCCGTCACATCCCAACTCCATGGCCTGCGCTGCATCCGAAGCTGTGCCTACCCCCGCATCGACAATGATAGGTACTTTAGCGTTTTCAACAATCTGGCGAATATTGAAAGCATTTCGTATTCCTAATCCAGAACCGATTGGCGCGGCTAAGGGCATGACCGCTACGCATCCCATTTCTTCGAGACGTTTTGCCATCAATACATCGTCCGTCGTGTAGACCATGACTTCAAACCCATCTTGTACTAAAACGCTAGTAGCCTGTAGGGTTTCAATCAAGTTTGGATACAATGTTTTCGGATCACCCAATACTTCAAGTTTGACTAAATTTTGTCCGTTGAGAAGTTCTCTTGCTAGACGGCAAGTACGAATGGCCTCTTCTGCGTTATAACAACCTGCAGTGTTTGGCAGAATCGTGTATTTTTCGGAGGGAAGAATATCCAAGAGGTTTGTTTGATTTGGATCTTGTCCAAGATTCGTTCGGCGCACAGCCACGGTGACGATTTCGGCACCCGCTGCTTCGGTTGCCAGGCGTGTTTGCGCGAAATCTCGATACTTGCCCGTTCCGGTAAACAAGCGTGAACGGTAACTCTTGCCTGCAAGGATCAGTAAGTCTTCTTCTGGGAGATAGGCTCGATCGTACATTTTGGGTACTCGCTTTAGCCACCGCCGATGGCGTGGACAATTTCTACTCGGTCCCCGGGTTGCAAACGGCGCACGGTATGCAAGCTGCGCGGTGCAATTTCTAGGTTGATTTCGACGGCGATGCGCCGCCCCGTTAAGCCAAGAGACTCAATAAGCTCTGCAACGGTTGAGGCACTCTCCAGCGTTTTGGGTTTCCCGTTGACGAGGATTTCTATGGTCATATCTGATTTAGGAGACAAATCTCAAGGTTTTGGGTGTGTGCACGATGTGCTAACACAATTGTAATTAAATGCCTCAACGCAGCTGCGAAGTCATCATTTACCACTACATGATCAAACTCTTTAACATGAGAAAGGTCTTCCTGAGCACCCGCTAAACGTTTTTCAATGACCTCAGGAGAATCTTGACCACGACCTTGCAAACGTTGACGCAAGGATTCTTGAGAAGGAGGCATTACGAAGATACTGACTGCGTTTGGGAACGCAGCGCGCGCCTGACGAGCACCTTGCCAATCAATCTCTAAAACGACGTCTTGTCCTGTAGATAAGTTTTTTTGTACCCCCTCTCGAGAAGTACCGTACCAATTCCCAAAAACTCGCGCGTGCTCGAGAAACGCATCTTGAGCGATTAATTCCAAAAACTTGTTATGACTCACAAAATAGTAATGTACACCTTCTTTTTCACCAGGTCGAGGGGCTCGGGTCGTGTGCGACACCGAAACCACTAAATGAGGCACGGCTTCGAGTAATGCTTTTACTAAACTCGTTTTTCCTGCGCCAGAAGGCGCGGAGACTATAAACAAATTACTCATGAAAAGAAGTAAACCCTAGGTACCCACTACTGGGTTCTATTCTATCCTCTTTTGGGCGTTTTTGAAGATAAATCCCCTAACACCTTCCCCACTGGAAACAAGTGAGCATGAGAGTTTAAGATCTCTGCCACAGTCAATGGTTTTCGTCCCGGCAGCTGGAGCCTTTGTATTGCAATGATTCCGTTTCCTGTGGCTACTCGAATGCCCGATTTTGAGGAGTGAAGGATAACCCCGGGGTGGTTACCTTCTCCTCCAGCCTCAGGAAATGCCTGCCAAATTCTGACCGTGGTTGCACCGGTGTTGGTCTGGGCTATTGGATAAGGGTAGAAGGCTCGAATTTTACGATCAATTTCTTGTGTTGATTGATTCCAATCGATCTCTGCTTCTGATTTTTCTAGTTTTGCAGCATAAGTGACTTGTGTTTCGTCTTGTGGCTCTGGCACGTGTGAGGTTTCTTTGCCTAAACCTCCTAATACCTCTAAAAGTGCTTCTGCACCCAAAGTAGCAAGTCTATTGTGCAGTGTCTCTGCCGTATCTTCGGGTGTAATCTGGCAAGTCTTGCGAAGCCAAACAGCACCGCTATCCAGTTTTAACGCAATCTGCATAATCGAAATGCCAGTAACTTTGTCTCCAGCCAACAGAGCGCGCTGAATGGGTGCTGCTCCACGCCAACGAGGCAACAGGGAAGCATGAACGTTAATACACCCTAGCTTTGGAGTGTTCAGAACTACAGATGGTAGGATGAGTCCGTAGGCTGCAACAATGAGTGCATCTGCGCCAAACGAACTAAATCTTGCTTGTTCTTCTGGGTTGCGTAAAGTCTCCGGTTGTAAGACGGGTAGGTGATGAGCCAAAGCCAGTGTTTTTACCGGACTAAACTGAAGTTTTTGACCACGCCCCGCAGGACGGTCAGGTTGTGTGTACACTGCTGCTACTGAGTGATGCGAACGCAGGAGTGCATCAAGGGTTACAGCAGCAAACTCGGGGGTACCAGCAAAAAGGAGTTTCATTGGGTTTATCGGCATAGGCCTTTGGGACAAACTCAAACGACGTTACGAATCTTGCTGACCACTTCAAAGTGTACTGCCAAATCACTGATATTTCTATCCAAAGCGAAAAATCTTGGATCCAGTTTGAATGTGACTGATAATAGTGGTGCTTTGCTTCCCTACTTTAGAATTAACGGGAATTAAGCTCTGGATCCGTGTCTTAATTCTGACGAGGTTTTTAGGAAGGATTATTCGCCGTGGCGCAACTTACACTCACCTTTTCTGGACGCGTCGTTGGTACCTACGCTATAGACCGTGACCGCCTGACCATCGGACGTAGGCCCAATAGCCATTTGTACATTGATAACTTAGCAGTCAGTGGGGAACACTGCGTTATTAACCGCACAAACGAAGGCTACGTCCTAGAGGATCGTGGGAGTACCAACGGCACTTATGTAAATGAGGCACCTGTACAACGTCATCTATTGTGCCCCGGAGATGTAATACGAATAGGGAGACATGAACTCCTGTATGCCGACTCACCTACAGCTCAAGACCCAACTAAAACAGAACTACCTAGTCCAAAAGAACAAAGCCCAAAAGAGCAAAAATTAGACGCATCGATGGCTTCGGGCCCAGTATTCCCTTTATTGCGTCCTGCTGCCATCCGAGTGTTGAATGGATCCAGAAAAAACACAGTGCTTCCATTAGACCACACCAAGACCCGTCTTGGGCGTCCGGGCAGTCCAAACGCCACTATCTTCCGGACCGCTGATGGATACGTAGTATCTGGTACTGAATCTTCTGGAGTGATCTTAGTAAATGACCAACCTATCTCAAAAAGTGGAAAACACCTGCTGGAAAATCGGGACGTAGTCGAAATTTCTGGGTTTCAAGTAGAATTTTATTATCTGAGTTAGCTCCGAGGCCTTACTCCAGAACTAACATTCACATCCCTAGCCCTTTAGGGAGAGGAGGCCAGGGGGTGAGGTCGCCTTAGCGAATTCAAGTATCTTTGCACTACACTCTCCAAACGGTATTCTAAAACACGCTCCAAAAAAATTTCTTTTGGAAGCAAATTTTTTTGAAGGTTAATCATTGCCTGTGCTAGAGCTTCCGTATCTCCGGGAGGTACAAGGGGGCCTAGTTTGCCGTCTTGTAATATTTCTCGGGGGCCTACGGAATCTGTGCTGACGACCGATGTCCCACAGGCCATTGCTTCCACTAATGTCAGTCCAAACCCCTCAAATCGCGAACTCACCACCACTGCGGTAGCTCTGGCAAAAGCTGGGATCGGATCTTCTATAAACCCCGGTAGTGCGACGGAATCTTCTAAATTTAATTCAGCACATAAGCGGATTAGATGGTCCCGTTCTGGGCCCTCGCCAAAAATCAGAAGTCGTGCTCCGGAGATTTTTTGGTGCACATGCCAAAATGCTCGAATCAAAGTAGGAAAATCTTTGAGTGGTACAAGGCGTCCAGCCGCAACCCAAATCGGAGAAGTACCTAAAAGCCACGGATGAGGTGCTGGTGCTTGGGCACGTTCCCAAAAGTCTGCAGTCACCACCGGATTTGGAATAACAGTTAGGGATGCTCTAGGTAAACCCGTAACCTTGGATAAATCATCTGCCACACCCATTCCCACAGTTACGCGAGCGGTTGCCAATGAATAACTTACGCGACAAAAAAATGGTAACACCCGATACTGCCAACTTGGATGAAGTGCTATCTGTTCCGAAAGCAAGGTATGTTCAGAAACAATGACTCGACAATTTACATACCAACCTGCCAAAGCGGCAATACAATTATTGTGGGTAATACCGGACAAGAGTGCTGCAGGTTGGCGACGACGCAACCAACGGAGCAATGGGAAAAAGGCACTTAAGGTACGTGGTGCATGTAAACATTCCACTGGGATTCCACTGTTTTGAATCACGGGAAGCAATGCGCCTTCTTCTCGGTCTACTAAAAAAACAGGCTGGTAACCCACATTCTGAAGACCCACTGCGAGTCGCAAAAAAACCCGTTCTGTTCCTCCAGAATTTAGATCTGGCAGGTAAAAGACCCATTCTTTAGAGGTGTCATGCAACATAAGAAGAATGGTTTACCTTCGTTTTTCTCACCTTCGCTCTTTAAGGAAAGGGAGTTGGAGGGCAAGGTCGCCTGCTTATGGCTGAATTAGCTTAACATCCTCCCCGCCCTAAAGGACGGGGATCCCTACGGATCTACACGCTGGTTTGTGTAGTCTCTTC